>CAZYOE010000009.1:0-2193 GCA_964648725.1 uncultured Pseudobdellovibrionaceae bacterium
AAAATAATTTTTTTGATTTAAATTTTAGGGCTATTTACCGAACAGACCCTAATTACTATCTCAGGAAATGATTTTTCTGACTTTATTTTAGAATGCCGCTAACCAACTGAACTTTTAATCAAATCTATTTCGTAACACGCTGTCTTTTTAAAAAATGTTTTAGGGGCATAAACCGCGTTTAGGGAAAGTCGTAAAATTGAAATGAACTGCCGCCTCAATTACGGAAAGTGCGAACCATTAGTAAATGGTGTGAAGAAAGAAAGCCTGGAGCCTTGTGGAAGTGTTTTAGGCGTCTGGCAAGCGAATCGCTCGGGCCGTATTCTTCAAAATACATTGATGATCTCTGCCCCAGATCAGAAAGTCCCAGTTCCTTTTGACAGCGAAATTCTGCAGAAACTAATTAAACGACTGGATTCGGATTTAATGGCTGAAAAAATCTAGGCGTCAACGATCTGTCCATTTTGAATATAACTAATCTTATTGGCTAGAGCTTGAACGTCGCGTGGATCATGGGTGACAAGAAGGGTTGGAATTTTATAACGATCAATGAGTTTTTTCACCAAACAGCGTGCTTCGGTTCTTAGTTCTTCATCCAGAGCGGAAAAGGGCTCATCCAACAACAGCACCCGAGGTTTACCAACGATAGCGCGAGCTAATGCGACTCGCTGTTTCTCTCCACCGGAGCACAAACTCACTTTACGATCAATAAAACCCTCCATACGCAGCTCTAAAATCAACTCATCTATCAGTGCAGAGGATTCTTTTCGACCCAATTTCCGAGCCTCAGCCGCAAACTCAACATTCCCTCTGGCCGTTAAATGGGAAAACAAATCATAACTCTGGAAAACAACGCCTAGTCGTCGCTCACGTACCGGCAATGACGCTAAATCAACACCATCAACAATCCATCGTAAGGTTCGACAAGGATACAATCCTAATAAGGCTCGAAAAACCGTACTTTTACCGCTTCCTGACGGTCCAAGCAAAGCTGTTACCCCTTGATCAAGGATTTCCCAACGAGGTATCGCAAGGTGAAAGTCATCCATATCAACGATTAAGTTTTCGACTAAGGACATCGCCCAGCCTCCACCAAAAAGCAAAACAACATAATGAAACTAAATATAGTATAAACATCAGAGTTTGAGCCGCATCAAGTCGATAACTCGAAGCTAAGCTCTTTACAATTAACGCCAAATGAAAATCCTCGGAAGAGAGAATCGAGGAAAGTGCAAAGTCTCCACAAGCCCACATTGAACCAATGGCTGCAATAAACACCACAGGTTTGAGCATTGGCCGAAGTAGTACCACTTGGAAGATTTTAAAAGTAGATGCACCTAATACCTTGGCCACTTCAATTTGGTTATTCAAATTGGCCAAGGGTGAAGCAAGGGACAACCGATACAACCCAGCAAAAAACACGACAGCTAAACCAACCACTATTTGCATGAATATCGGCAGAACAATCCACTGACTTAAAATAAAAAATGAAAACCCAACTAGAATGGCGCCCGGGGGCAAATAAAGTAACATTACCCGACGCCACCAACCTAGCTCTTGCCCTAAACATGCACCCATTCCCAACAAAAACAACAATGCACCCGTACTGAGCCCTAACAAAAACGAGTTCAAAACTGATGTTAGAAGCAGTCCCCAGTTGAACTCCAAGAATTTTAGCTGTCGAAGCCCGTTAGGAATCGCAAAAAGTGGGGGTAGCAAAACGACTCCCACGGCCAATAGGGGAATGACGAGTCCCCATTTCCACTCCGCAAGTTCTAAGACTTGTTCCTCATTTCGAGAATCCATTCCAATATGGGAAGGCCTCTTTAACAAGCTCACTAGACCAACAATGCTCATTTGAATCAAACTGAGTGAAATCGATTCGGCCCAATTTCTATTAATGACCAGGTTTTCATAAATCAAAACTTCGAGCGTAGTCCCAGAGGATCCCCCGACAAGAAGCGGAACATTAAAACTAACCAGAGAAACCGCAAAAATAAACAGCGAAACAAAAAACAAATCCGGAAGTAGATATCCTAAAATTCCGGCTTTGAAAAATTGCCAGCGACTAGCACCCTCGACTAAAGAGAGGGCACCGAGTGACCCTAGTTTCTGAAAACAAATGTGACTAAACAATACTGAGACAAGCCCAATATTAATAATTGTATGTATGATGATAATACCCCATTTGCCATA
>CAZYOE010000009.1:2203-16163 GCA_964648725.1 uncultured Pseudobdellovibrionaceae bacterium
ATAGGGAAAAGGATCTATAAAACCCAAGCAGGAGACAATGACAAACAGACTCGGCAGCATATTGGGCAATAATACGAGTTTTTCAGTCCAAAAATAAGTGCGTTGACTAACCACTCTTGAAAACCATAACAACCCCAACCCACCTAAGATGCCCAAGAAGGTACTTGCCAATGATGATCCTACAGCCTGATAGAGTGTGTTTTTAAGTGCCCAAAAAAAATCTTCACTGTTGATACTCAAGGCCAAAGAAAATTGTGACAAGAGTAAAAGGTAGGGACTAATTAAAAGTACAGCAATGAGAACTAGTATAAAGTAAAAACTCATTTTTGTTCACGTATCCATTTTGTCCAGTGCTCCAAAATTCGCTTTTCATCTAATTTGGAAAAATGGGTTAAAGGCAGTATTTTATAATTTTGTACGAGGTCCCACGGAGTCCCCTTTGCCACAGTCATATCCACTGGCAACATATAGTTTTTTTGCATCAAAACTTTTTGGGCTTCAGGTGTTAACAAAAATCGCACAAACTCCTGCGCACGTTCACATTGAGCACATGTTGAAAGCACTCCCGCAAACTCTATATGCAAAGGCAAACCTTCGCTAAAAGGTATTGCCAAATAGTTCAGGTCTTTTTCTTCGATTTGATGATACAAAGGAGACGTAACATAGGAGAAAACAGCCTTCGCCTGGTTTTTTTGAAAGAGTCCATAGCTCGAGGACCATCCTGTTGCCACCGTAAAAATTTTGCTATTTAGTGTTTTAAGTGTTTCAAAAGCACCCTCCTCACCTTTGATTTGCACAAGCCACAGAAGAAAATTCAGTCCCGGCGCGCTTGTCCGAGGATCTTGAAGCACTAAGCTCTTGTCGGGTAATTGGCTGATAAAATCATTTAAATTTTTCGACTTAGCGACATCACTATTGATCTTGGTATTAAATGATAAAATTCCCCAGTCAAAAGGAACGAGGTTTTTATCTATAGCAAACGAAGGTTTGATGGCTTCAGGAAGTGCAATTTCACTGGGAAAGTCAAAATTTTTAAAACCCAGATTCTCCACAGCCTCATCCACATCCCATTGGTTAAATCCTATGGCAACATCGGCGTTCACTCGAGCGCCTTCCATTTGCAAACGTTGCAGCAAAAGTCGGCTGTCATCAGCATCACGTATTTCAATTTCACAATGGCACTTTTCTTCAAACATTTTTTTTAAAATGGGTCCAGGTCCCCAACTGGCACTGAAAGAAGAATAGGCATACACTAAAAGCTTTTTAGATTTCACTGGCAGAGAAAAAATTCGAACAAAAAACAAAAGCCCCACCAGACAGGAAACACCAAAAAGGATAAACTTGTGGCGGGATAATAAACTGGGTTGGTTCATCGGGACTCCTTATACTATTTTTAGTTAGAAAGTACACCAAGGCGGCAAAAAGAAGGCGCGGAGCCTTCTGGGCTTCCCTTCACAGAGGGACCCTGCCCAGTGTAAGGCGCACACGAGGCGGGGTTTCCCCTCTGTGAAGGGGTGCCTCGGACGACGCAGCCAACGATGGGCTACGAACTAAATGAAAATAGTATTCTCACTCCTGTCTTACCACCAAAGACCCCGTTGACGCTTGTAAAAAAAGTAATCCAAACCAAAACATCGCCCAGCTCCAAGCCAAGCCATTGTCAGATGTATAACAAACAAAGTAAGTTGAAATGATTCCTGTTCGGGCCCACTCAACATGGCCAGGTTGAAGCTTAAAAACGCCGCCAATAAGCCTAAGGGTCGAACTAAAAATCCAGTTAAATAAGAAAACGCCACTAAGAATTCTAACGCCGTAATTCCATAAGCAAAGACCACCCAGTTGGGGTGGGGAATCACAAATTCTTCAATAAATGCTTTATAACCAAGAGGCGCATCTGTTTTAGGAAGCCACTCTGCAAGTTGGTGGGATAGCATCGGTTTAAATAAAAACTCGCCGCTGTATTTAACTAAAGCTTGTTTAAGGTAAAACCATCCGATAAACGCGCGTAACAAAACTACCGGAAAAAGGTGCCCTACGTATTTGAAACTTTCAAGAAACGCTACAAACATAGAACCTCACAATTCCTCTGTAGAGTATCAAGTTTTTTACGGCCGGCGAAGTAGAAATGTTATACCCCCTTTTTTGGACAAAGGTCCTGCAAAAAACACGTCGAACATTTCGGTGACCTTGCGCTGCACACTTGCCGTCCGTGGAATATCATCCAATGGGGAAACTGGATCCAGTCTTTCTTAGGAACCAACTTGATTAATTTTTGCTCGGTTGTTTCTGCATTTTGAGTTCGCACCCAACCAAAACGATTGGATAATCGCAAAACATGGGTATCAACAACAACACCACTTGGAATCCCAAAAGCATTTCCCAAAACAACATTCGCCGTCTTTCGCCCCACTCCTGGTAATTTGATCATTTGCTCAAGGTCACGGGGAATTTCCCCTTCGTGATCATCGATTAGAACCTTCGCACAACAGATAATATTTTTTGCCTTATTTTTAAAAAAACCAGTGGAATGAACTAACTCTTCAACTCTCTCAACAGAAGCTCTCGCCATTTGTTCTGCATCAGGGAACTCCTTAAACAGATTCGGCGTAACTATATTGACTCGTTCATCGGTGCATTGAGCTGACAAAATCGTAGCAATGAGCAATTGAAAAGGCGTTTCATGATGAAGGGCACAATGGGCATTTTTATATTTCTTGGAAAGCTTTGTTAAAATGTCCTTGGTTAACTCCTCTTTACTCGCCATCATTACCTATGGCTTCAACTGGGCAGCCATCCATTGCCTCTTTACAAGCTGCTTCTTCTTCGGGTGTTGCTGGTTGTTTAGTTACAAAGGCATGACCGTCCTCTTCATGCATCGAAAAATTTTTAGGAGCAGTTAAAATACAAGCATCACAAGCAATACATGATTGATCTACAAACATTTTGCCTTTAGTGTTTTCTTTCCATTTATTTTCTTTGTCAGCCATCTAACTCACCTCTCTATGAATCGACTCAATCTTACGTTTTTGCTGAAACTTCAACATCTCAGCCAATCTACTAGTCTGAGGTCGCATTGCCTTAACTATATTCGTTCTATAAAATAAGTTATACTATTAAAGGAGGGACAATGGAAGGTCCTAGACCACCTTTTGAGAGCGAATATTCAAAGGTAATTGATTTTGTCAGCAGTTCCCTTCGACCAAACTATCAATGGAACATTTCGGAGGAATACCCCACAGCCTTCAACCTTTCTAATCTTAATAACATTCGAGTGATGTTCGATGAGGCAGAAATTGTTTCTCATGCCCTCATTAAGCCTCTGATTGTTAAAACACCATTGCTGTTGCTAAAGGTTGCTGGAATTGGCAGTGTCGTTACCGCTTCTTCCCATCGCCAACAAGGATTAAGTCGTCAAATTATGGAGGACTGCCTAAAAAGTGCAGAAGCCCAAGGCTGTGATGTGGCTTTACTATGGACTGACATTCCTGATTTTTATCGCAAATTTCAATTTGAACTCGCCGGAACTGAAAATCAATTCATGATCGACCGACTTTTGCCAACTGACGTCACAAACTTGCGATTTGTCAATGGGCGCCAAATTTCCTCAGACGCACTTTTAAACCTCTATCAGAAACACTCGGTAACCACCTTAAGAAGTAGTGATGAAGTTCGAAGGTTTCTTTCGATCCCGAATTCTAATATTTATAGTGCTTGGAGCCAAACTAACCAGTTGGTTGCCTACGCAGTTGAAGGTAAAGGTGCGGATCTTAAAGGCCATATTCATGAGTGGGGTGGCAACCTTCCAGAGCTATTTGCGTTGCTAAACTACATTCGAACTTCCACTAATCAGAATCCTCGTCTTATCGCGCCAGGACACTCCGCTAACCTCACCCGAAAACTTGAAGCGGCGGGAATTGCCAAGTTCGAGAACTTTTTGGGTATGATTCGTATCCTCCGTCCTGACTTACTTTGCTCTAAGATCAAAAAGGCCTCCCGGGATATTGGAATAAATGATCTTATCTTCGAGCGTCAAGGGGAGCAATTTTATATAGGACGACCTGGTCATGTTTTTAAAACCGACAGTTTGATTGATCTCACGAAATTAATTTTTGGTCCGTGGCAACCCAATGATATTTATCCTTTTGACTCCGAATCATTATCCGTTCTCAATAAATTGTTCCCAATCCAAATGTGGATGTGGGGATGGGACTCCGTATGAAGTCTTTATTATTTTGCACTCTAGTAGCTATGCTGACTGTTAGTTGTGTGAAAGAGCCGAGTCGAGAACTAGAATATGGGCCAGTAGTTCCTAAGGAAGAAGTCGCATCTACTCTACAGAAAGCCATCGGAGTTTCTGACTCTCCCGCACTGATTCGTCTTGAAGAAGTTGTACTTAGAGAAACGACGCGTTTTATTCGGGGACGCCCAGTTTTGGACGTTTTAAGCACTTCAGAAGTCACAGTCGTGGAAAAAATTGAAACCGCTAATCAACTGCAAATTAAAGATGTGGAAAAGCTGCAAAACTACGATCCGTCAGATCCTACCAAAACTCCACCACCTATTGTTCGCGAAGACCATAAGTGCTTTAATAAACAAACTCTCGAACAAGAAGAATGTGAAATTGCACTTCTCCCGCTTAAAAGTTTAAATGTTCCGTCGTCCTTTGAAAGTCACCTGAAGCCTTTTAGTCAGTTTCAACAACGATCCGTCGAACCAGAAAAAACAATCACCTATCATAACCTCAAAACACAAACGACACAGGAAACTCCTCCAGAATCCGTCGTGAATTCCTCAAACTGTCAGGGCATTCCGAACTGCATTATCACAGTCACTAGAATTGATTTTGATCGCGTTAATTGGACGGAAAATCCTGAAGGCTACAAAATCCACTATTCTTTGAAGCTAAGTGCCGATGTTCCGCAGATGTCACGTTTTCTTGAATCCTGCCAGCAGGGCTCAGTGCAAGTGCTTCAGCCAGGTCAAGACCCAAAGACGGCACCACGGTATTTGATTACCTTTTGTGAAACCGTGAAAAATTTTATTGTTGGCAAACCATAGCCTCTACCCTTTTCCCAAATATGGACCTATACTCCTCCATGAACGCTTTCTGGAGGAAAAATCATGAAACATATTGCCGTTGTTTTATCAGGATGTGGTCATAAGGATGGCGCAGAAATCACTGAAGCAGTTTCTACTATAATTGCGCTCTCCCAAGCTGGAGCTAAATATGAAGTCTTTGCTCCTAATTTTGACTTTCATCCAATCAATCATTTAACATCTCATTCTGACTCCGAAAAATTGCGTAATTGTTTGATCGAAGCCGCTCGAATTGCCCGTGGTGAAGCAAAAGATCTCGCCGCTCTTCATCAGAAAAACTTTGATGCAGTCGTGTTCCCAGGAGGATTTGGAGCTGCCCTTCATCTTTCAACTTGGGGGCATAAAGGATCAAAATGTCAGGTCCACCCCGAAGTGGAAAGAGTGATTAAAGAGTTTCATAAATCCAGCAAGCCTATCGGTGCCATTTGTATTGCTCCCACTCTCGTCGCCAAGGTTTTAGGAGCTGAAAATGTAACTGTGACTATTGGAAATGATAAAGAAGTGGCTGATGAAATTAGAAAAACAGGAGCTCAACATGTTGATTGTCCTGTTGAAGATTATATTACGGATCGACTTCACAAAGTGATAACAACCCCGGCCTATATGTATGACACTGAGCCACATAAAGTGTTTAAAGGAATTAGCGGTTTAATTAAAGAACTTGTGGAAATGGCATAAGCTCGCTTTATCGAGGAAGGAATCTGATGAAAAAAATAAACCTTGCACTTCTCTTTGGAGGTCGTTCAGCCGAGCACGAAGTTTCTGTTAACTCGGCTCGAAATATCGCGGCGGCCTTAGATAAAAATAAATTCAATTTAGTCCTGATTGCCTTGAGCCAAACGGGTTCTTGGTACTTAGCCAATGAAATTGGAAATTTGAAATCAGTCACAGATCAGGACTTTGCTGGGAAATTTCCGCAATTGGGTTTTACTGTAGATTCTGGGAAAAGCCGGATTTTCAATCTGAAAACCAATGAAGATGTCGTTATTGATATTGCCTTTCCGATTTTACATGGAACCTTCGGCGAAGATGGTTGTGTGCAAGGTTTTTTAAAAATGCTAAGTATCCCTTTCGTGGGCTGTGGCGTCCTAAGTTCTGCTGCAGGAATGGATAAAGATGTGATGAAAAAAGTTTTTACTCACGCAGGCATTCCAAACGCTCCGTATGTTGTGCTCCGGCCATGGCAACATTATTCCTATAAAGAACTTTGTGATCGTTTGGGGACTCCGTTTTTCATTAAGCCCGCTAACGCCGGCTCATCGGTTGGCGTTCATAAAATTAAATCTGAACAAGATTTCGCCACTAAATTGCCCGATTCCTTCGCTTATGACACAAAAGTACTCGCCGAAAGATTTATTCCGGGTAGAGAAATCGAAATTTCAGTTCTAGGTTTAAATCATACTCCCAAAGTCTCTGAGCCCGGCGAAGTCAGAGTGCTGCATGAGTTTTACTCGTATGAAGCTAAATACCTCGATGACAGCGGAGCGGAAATCGTGATTCCTGCCATACTTCCAGAAGCAACGAAACATCAAATTAAAGCTCTCGCAGCCAAAGCTTTCACGGCGATCAACGCCAGTGGATTTGCTCGAATCGACTTTTTTGTTCATGAGAGTGGCGAAATTTACCTTAATGAGATTAATACGCTTCCGGGTTTCACCAACATCAGTATGTATCCTAAAATGTGGGAAGCCTCAGGATTAGACTATTCTGATTTGATCACTAAAATTGTCGAACTTGGATTAGAGCAACATAAATTAGATCAAAGTTTAAAAACTAATTTCCTTTAGTAGATGCCCCCTTGTGAAGGCTTTCACAAGGGAGGTTTTTTTAATGCGACAATACCGATTCCATGGCTTTTGTTGCTTCAACCAGATTGATCGGAGACTCCGAAAATCCGCTGAAAGTTACCGTCTTTTGAGGATTCATATTTATCATTTCCCAATACTCTTCAAACTTTTGTTGTAGGGTTGGGTCGGAACTGAGCCCTTGATAAAATTTCCCTAATGCCATCGGCATTTGAGATCTTGACAACCCATTCAATTCCGCAACCCTCCGGGCTGTTTGTACTTCAAGTTTCGCAACCTTTAAGCGTCCTTCCTCTTGTACCAAAGCTGTTGTTCGCTCAATGCGAGCGGCCACCGAGCTAAAAAATTGTTTCGAAATTTCAGGAAGCAAGCCAATGTTTTGCACCATGGCCCCCTTCAGGGTGATACCCCATCTCTCAGTTTCAAGAGCAATGCTTTCTCTGAGCTGCTCGGAAAGTTCAGTGCGGTGCTTTAGAATTTCATCCACCGTTTGTGAGGAAAGAATCGACGCCGTCGAATGAACAACTACACTTTGCAATACTTCTCCCCAATTTTCGACACCAAAAAGTGCTTTAAACGGTTCGGAAATTCTGAACTCAATCCACAAATCAACCACAACAGTAGTTCCGTAACGATCATTCACCTGAATCCCTTTAAAATTTAGGTACTCTATTTGCTTAGAGACAGAAATTAAATTGGTCCAGGGCAATAGAGCTTCTGGCAAAAAATGAAGTCCAGGCTCACGAAGTGTTTTTACCAACTTTCCAAAATTCAGGACAAAGCACTCTGACTGTTCCTGAACTTTTACTGTCGTCTTATTAAAAATCCATAGACTAATTAATAAACCACCAGCAACGACGGCCAAACCAAATAGTACCGATGACATTACCATTTCAATTCTCCTCTCTGCATAAATAGCATTTTTGAATCCCCAACAAGTTCGGTTTTCTTATGTTTGAGATAGCTGTTCATATTTCCTTCGATGATTAACTTTTTAATGGTCTTTGCGACAGTTTCGAGTTCGATACTCACAGCCTCCGCTCGCAGTCGTGCAATCTCTACACCCTGTTCAGCAGCAACGAGCTTTTGTCGTGCATCGCCTTCTGCTTTTGAATATAACGTTTCCGCTTCAGTCTTGGCATTTTGAATTCCATTCAATGCTGACTCCAGTTCATGGGGAGGTACAATATCAATCAAATCAACACCACTAAACTGAATCCCGTAAGCCTCCCCAATTTGATGACGACAAATAAACTGAACTTGTTCGTTCAGCCTCTTTCGCTCTTGCCGTATCAACGAGTATGAACCCAACAGATTTTCATTCTCCTTTGTCAAGTTAACAAAATTGGCAATCTCATTGCGAATGATGCAGGTGAAAAGCTCCCGAATATGTCCCATCGGATTTTTCAACTCAAACAAGTAGGAATAATAATCCTCAGATTTGGGATAAAAACGAATCTTTGAATCCAAACGTAAAACAGTCCCATCGGCAGCCATCGCATACTTGCCACCGTGCTCTCCGGATAGATCGATGACTCTTTCCATAGTAGAAAAAGTGATGACCTTATCCCACGGCTTTTTCCAATGGGAACCAGGCCCAATTACTTTAATGGGCAGGTCTTCTGTGAAACCTATTTGTTTAGTATCACGGATGACCGCACCGAACCTAGTTAAGACTGCATGGTGCCCCTCTTCCACCTGAAAATGAGACTTCCAAACCATGAAGAAGCCGATAAGACCTCCTCCTAAACTTATTCCAAAAGCGAAACTCAATAGATCAATTTGCATTTTTCTTACTCCTGAACTTATGTTGATTTTGCAATTGTTAGTTCCCGATAGGCCTCAGCGAGTCCTTTATTGACCTCAACAACATCTTCATTAAAATGCCTGTGAGCTGGACTAACACGAGTTAGGTTTTTTACCTTTTCCAATGAATCTATGATCGCTCCATGGGGAACGTACCGTTCATCAGGGACTTGAACGCCGACCACGACGGCCCCAATGCCGATGTAACATCCCTTCCCAATGATCGAATCATGAACAACCGCTTTAAATCCAACAAAGGTGTCTTTGTCAATAAAGCAAGGTCCGTGAATTAGAGCTTGGTGAGCTAGCGATACTCCTGTGCCTATATACACAGCCCATTGTTGATTTCTGACGGTAATCCATTTTTGTTTAAGTGCATGAATCACCACACCATCTTGGACATTGGTATTGTCGCCAATATAAAAAGGAGTTCCTTCGTCAGCACGTACAGAGGCCTCTGCGGCAATATGCACATTTTTGCCCAACACCACTCGCCCTATTACCGACGCATTTTGATGCACAAACGCCGTGTTAGGAATACTCGCCTGCTCCTTCAAGTGTTGGAGCCAGCGTTCCCCTCGGTCGAGTACGGTATAGACAACGCTCCTTTTGTCATCAAACTCAAGTGACGTTTCAGTTGTTTCAACTTTTTTTGGTACTTCAGAGGAAAGCGCCTGCGGTTTTTCTCCGCGCGATCCAAACCACGCCAATACCAAGCCCACTCCAAGTCCAAGCACAATACGATCATTGACCGTACCTGCCATTGCCGCGAGAAATCCAAGAGCCTGCCAACGGTTCTTTCTCAGTAGATGAAACAACTCTTTGAATTCAATCAGCCGAAAACCAATGATACACAATAAGCCCGCAAGTGCAGCGATTGGCACCTGTGATAATATTCCCCCTAGGAATAAAGCTGACCCCAACAAAATTGCTGCGTGAAAAAAACTGGCCAAACGATTCTTTGCACTACTCTGCACATTTACTGAGGATCGAACTACAACACCAGAAACTGGCATGCCTCCTACGAGTCCGACCATTAGATTTGCAATGCCCTGGCCAAAAATTTCAAGATTTGAATGATGTTGATCTCCGCTCATGCGATCAATCGCCTGTGCCGACAGGACACTCTCAACGGCAGCCAAAATCCCTAATGGTAGTGCTAGCTGAAGTAGGTCCATCCATGTGCCAAATGAATAGTTGGGAATGTCAAACGACAACTTCAACGAAGGAATCTCTCCCACTCGGTGAATGGGCCAATCAAGAAAGATTGCTAATTGAGTCGTGAGGGCGATTCCCAACAAAGCCGCGGGAAATCGGGGCAAAGCTCTACAGGCTAAAATAAAAAACAACACAAAGAGCCCACAGACCACCGCTGGCCAGGTCACTTCGTGTAGCCAAATTGGATTTATGATATTACTCAGCATTTGATATAAGCTCCACTCGACACCAAAGAGTCTTGGAATCTGTGTGTCTAAAAGCTTTACCCCAACTCCGGAAGTAAAACCCAAGAGCACCGCCTCGGGAACGTATTTTATCAAGCTTCCGGCTGACAGAAAGGAAAGTAAAAGCTGGATAATTCCTATCAATAAGGCCGCAGCCGCGGCACCGGCTGCTCCGAACTGATGAACAATAGCAAAAACCATCGCGTTGAGTGCTGCCGCAGGGCCTGTCGCCTGAAATCGGCTTCCACCAAAAATAGCTGCAAATGCGCCACCAATAGCACCCGCAACGAGCCCTGTCGATGCGGGTAATCCCGAAGCTATTGCTAAGGCTAAATTTAATGGCAGAGCGACAGCGGCAACTGTAAACCCAGCAGATAGATTAGGCCCTATGAACGGTTCACTCAACACATCTCGCCACTCCACTGCTAAATGTTTGAGGGCATTACCAAACTGAGAGGCATGGCTTTTCGATGAATTTCGCTTTGAACTCTCTTTCCCTAGCTCCTGGACAAAAACATCACGCCGAAGTCCTTCGTGATTTACAGCCCTTAAATATACATTATATTTATTTAGTCTTGAGGCATTAGACATTAATTCAGTCGACAACTGAACCTCCAAAAATGCATTTTTTATTTGATAAAAGAACATAGCCGGTCTGATTGATCATTCAGACCGCTAAACACCGCATATTGATGTGTTAGGCTTTTTTCGGAGGAGGCGAGAGCTTATCCAAGGCTGGACAAAGTGGTCTACTTAATTGACTTCCATTGCGTCCCGAAGAAAATTGAAAACCAATATTAATATCTTCCTTTGGTATCCAATCATCATCGGATTCGTCGTCAAAGGAGTCCTCATCTTGACTCATGATTAAAACAGTAGTTAAAACACCCTCACAAGAATTCACATGTTGCTCAATGATAGAGACTTTGCCATTTTGGTATAGGTCAGCGGCACTACCGCAAACAACTCCAAAAAAAATAGCTATCGGCAAAATTAAAAGTGGCAATCTATTAATCATTAAGACCGAAAGTATCATTATCTCACTTTTAAAATCAACAGCTAAAACGTCTAGATCGTCGTAGGGAAAAAAGTAAAAGGCAGCCCATAACTGCCTGTTACTCATATAATTTTCTGAATTTAATTATTTAGACTTATTTAACGCTTTTTTACATGCGTTATTTAAAAGAACACTTGGCACTGTATCTTGTGCTACAACGATCCTATTTCCTCTTACCGACTCACGATCGGTTTTTTTGCCATTGTCAATTACTGGCTTAACTGATCCATCATCAATCTTTTTGCCATCAACAAGGCGCTCGAGATCCCTCTCTAGGCCTTCATTGCCAACAACGAAGCGGAATCGGGCATCAGTGTCTTCAAGAGGAGTTAGGAATTCTCGCGAGAATGTCTGAGCCAAGAGATCTTTAGTGAATTCTGTCCACTCATTCTGAGGAAGTCGTCGGTCACGCCAGAAACCCGCGATTTGCTCTGCACTCATTCCAGCGAAAACTTTTTCAGTAAAGTATTCCTGGACCAAGCTTTGGCTGATCGCCAATGTTTCAGCAAGGTCTTCTCGCGTTTGCTTAATTAAGAACCGATTAACACCTCCTTCATTACCAAGAATTTTATTATAGAGCTGACTTCTCTCTGACACGGCTTTTTCCAAATCTTTGCTGAGGGCGGATGTTGAATCCACGAGGTCAGGATATTTACGAATAGTAGCGTTCAGATCCACAGTCACAGCTTGAGAAAGTGTACGGTTAAAAAATTCATTAAATTCTTTAACAGGCTTATCGATCTCTTCCTGTGTCGCTTTTTTATAAGCTTGCAATTCAGCTTGCTCTAATGTGGCCATCAAACCCATCACCGAAATTTCTGGTCTGACCTGGTAGTAATATTCAGAAGTGAGTCCCGGACCAGCAATCAATTTAGTTACCATATCATTGCCTTTTGGAACATAGGCATGACGGAAAAATATTTTCCGCATCAATGCATCCTTGCCTCCAATAATTCCAGCACGTGTACGGCCAAGACCGATCTCACCAACACCGACTGTAGCGTGAGTTAGTGCGCCTAAACCCGCACCCACCGTCATGCCTAAACCAGCGATTCCTGATTGACCTAACAGGTGAGTCAACAGGGGAGAAAATCGGTTAACTGTTCGACGACTCGCACCCTTGGTATCATACACAGCAGCATCAAAACCCAACATAAAAATGCTCGTCATGGGAGCCCAAACGAGACTTGTTGCGCCGAGACCTGTCGTTGCCAACGTATTGCCAATCGCACAGGCGCCTCCGCAACCCCAAATAACTCCTGTTCCGATATATCCTCGAATATATCGATTCTTAATGTTGTGAATAACACGAAGTGTGTCTTTGCTGAAAAAACCTGAGGGCTGAGAAGCCTCAAACTTTGCATCTGCATCCGCGACAGACTTCCAAAGCTCTCGGGTTCTTGAACGCATCGTTGTTGTAATGCTGTTCGGGTCAGCCTCGATGGCTCCAGTTTTCGGATTAACACGTTTTTGGTTTGAAAATGGCTGATCCTTGTAAACATGCTTTATGCCAAGCGGACCATTGATAAGATTCGTCATTACTAAATGATACAAACCGTTTTTCAGAATGTAACGATTCGTATTCCAAGCGGCCCACAGTCTCCACAGAGGTACAGAAGTAACAACTTTCGCATCTTTATAGGTATTGGCTGCGTAGCGAGTTTCAACTTGTCCTGTTTCTTCATTCTTCGCCTCGTAGGATGTAATATCCCAGTTTTTAGACTGCCAAGTTTTAATAGGAAGGTTAAACTCTCGAGCGGCCACTTCTTCTTTGTTCATATTTTTACGAAGTTCTTCAGCGTGCTTCGTGGTAAATTCGTATTGAGCGCGAACAAGATTGGCTTCGTCTTTCAAGTTATTTTTCTCAAGCGTCGCAGCGATCATTTCATAATTGCTCTTTTGAAGTTCCGCCATGATTGGAGCCATCTTCTTTTCAACCTGCTCACGCATCCACTCACGGATTTGTGATTTGATCGGATTCTTGGCTGTAATCTCAGCTTCAATGCGTGCTTGTTCCTCAGCAATATGCTCTGCAAGAATTTGTTCGCCTTCGTAAATTAACGGAATCGCTTTTGCCCGATTTAAGATGGCATCAGCAAGACCAGGATTAATAGCGTCAAACTGATCCCGCTCACTGGATACTCCTTCAAGAATCATTTCATTGAGTTTAATATTAAGGGCGTTTTGAACAACTGCTTCGCCCTCTTTATAGAATTGAGCTCGAATGGGGTCTTCAATTTCACTTTTACGTGCATCCCAATCAGCTCGTACTTTTTCATCAATTTTTACTAGTAGCTTTTCAGCTTTCTTCATGATCTCTTCATCATAGATTTGAGCGAAGTTTGTGCCAGGCGATGCCGTCGTAACACTGGCAACAGCATACTTTGTTTTCTCTTTCTCGATAATTGAATCAACATCATACGATGAATATTTAGGTGCTTTTTCGACAAGACCAACGACATCGCCAATAGTGTTGCGCATTCCTAAGAGGATATTGCGAAGTCCCGTCCTCACATTGATTGGCATATGTTCTTTTTCGCCATAGTTTCCATTAATCCAGAGCGGAACAGACACAATAAGATGTTTTAGCCCAGAAGCTTCATCTTTTTGTAAACGAATCTCAATATTCTTTTGCCCTTCTTGAATGACACTTGAAACTCTCCATACGAACTCCATCCCCGGATATTCTTTACTTGGAACACGAATAATCCCTTCTTGAGTTAAGTCCTTGAGTTGACTGGGATTGAGTTTTA
>CAZYOE010000009.1:16204-60697 GCA_964648725.1 uncultured Pseudobdellovibrionaceae bacterium
GTCAAAAGCCAGATCAGATGCCTCTGAAGAGGTTGGACTTTTATAAAGGTCATTGAGCTCGATGAGTTTAGCTCCCTCTTGAAATTGTGTTGCGGGCATCTCAATAGGAAATTCAGCCCAGTAACTCAACTCTTCACCCATGGCTGTGAGCAAGCCTTGTAATGCATTCGCCTCCGTATCAGTCATACCATTTGTGTTTACTTTTACTTTTAATGGAGCTCTCTTTGGAGCCTTTGAACTTGTTGTTTTCTGACTTGTTACTTCATTTGGTGCCGCAAAACCCCTAGTCAAAGGACTAGTAATTAGGCTGAGCGCCACTACACTTGATAGCAGAGGACGATATTTCATAGGTTAACTCCTTATTTAATGTTTTAAGTACCCACAACGACCTAGACTGCAACTTCGTCGCCGGTATCAAACTAAGACAGTGGGCTAGTTTAGACAGGAATTTCAGCTACTTTCGAAGTTGTTTCGGTTCGATAATATGTCCCAGCTCCGATTTTTGCTCCTCACTCGCTACTTTTTAAACAGGAAATTGGGTCGAAATAAAAGTTAAAACTGGACTTCTGATTTGGGGATTTTGGTCGATGAGTACTAAAATCCAGCTCAACTGATGTCCAGGTGGCTGTGCTAAGAAAGGACGAGGTTATGAGATTAGATATAGCCATTTTATTTTTATTGGCTGCACTCACACTTAATACTTCAATTACTAAGGCCAATGGGGCCTCCGATTTTTTTAGAGAACTTGTTGATGAGCTTGCCAAAGAAGACGCCAAACAAAAAGACCCTAATCATAGGCCGATTTCTACCTTGCAAGGCCCTATTCCTTTAGGTGATCAAAAGGGAGCGATTCCTCCCGAATGCCATCCTCAGGAGTTCCAAAGAAAGGCTTTGGCAGATTATGAAAACCCCAATCAATATTCACTCTTGATCCGCTCTTATTTTAACAAGTGCTCGAAATATCTTACAGAAGGAAACAGTAAGGGAATTCCAGCACTTCTTAAGTTTGCCATGACGGAATATGACCTCAGTAAGAACCCACTGATCAACAAGCAAGAGCTGATATTATCAGATGGGACCAAAGTTGAGGCTTACATTGGAGTTAAAGATCTTGCTACACCCAGACCTTGGGTGATTGTAAAGTGTGGGGTGTTTTGTGATATTAGCTCCAGTGCCTCCACTCTTAACTATGTCATTAACTTCTTTGATCAGTCTCCCTTTAATGTGATTTTTCTCAGCAATCACACAGGAAATACCCACATCAAGCTCAATAGCGCACTGACTATAGGGGGTTTTTATGAAGTCCATGACTTCTACGATGTTGGTCATTGGCTTAAGTACCAAAGCCCCTACCAAATTACGGTCGATAGTATTCATGCTGCGGGTGTAAGTCTTGGCGGTTCTGCAGCAATGGCGGTTAGTCACCTGAGTTCCCTTTATCGCTCAAGTGATGGCAGACCTATCTTCAATTCTACCATTGCCATTTGTCCAGTGGTTAATTTGGGCCCAACTCTCAAAGACATGTATGCAGACACCATTAAGGGTAAATTGTTTACTCGACTGACCTGGAAATATCTGCAAGATGCGGCCCCCTATCTAAATGATGCTAAAGATTACCTTGCCCAGAAGAACCCTCCTTCATCCGAAAAGTTTCCTCTCATGTTAAGCGATATTGTGCTTCGCTATGGTTTGCGCTGGGAGCATTCAAACCCCCCGGGACGAAACAGTGCTACTTCACCGGGAACTATCACTGAGCTCATGAGTCTCAATCACTTTTCAGAAAACTCCCGACAGCTCCTAGTTCCTACCCTCGCTTGGGCCAGCCATGATGACCATGTAGTGAACTTCGAACTTAACACTAAAACTCTCATAGATTCATCAGATCAAGTTCCAGAGCAGGGTGCCGTTGGTGTTGATTTTGGAGACCATTGCGGATTTGATACAACCTATGGTTTCAGTGCCACAACCGCGGTATTGCAGTCGTTTATTCTCAATAACAGCCCCAACTTCAAAGCGCAGCGACAAACCCGAAGTATCATGTTTCCAGTCAAACCTCCAGCTTTCACTCGAGCTGAGATTCAACTGAGACAATGGTGGATCGCAGAGGAGAAAAAAGATAGCGTCACGCTTTACTATGAAACTTTTAATCCGACACTAGGATTATCGTGCCGATTTGCAAGCCCCTTTACTAGCTCCTCATTGTGTCGAAGAACAGTTTCACAGAGTATTCCTATTTCCTCGCTGAGTGAGATTGGCATAAAGGTACCTTCCAACGCGACTGAGGCACAGATCTTAAGCCGCCAACTCAATAATTTAGTTCGGCTGACTCGAGGTGGGAAACCCATCGACGGAACAATCTCTTTGCCTTCGACAATCACTTGGCACGACTACTAGACTGATCAGATCGAACGAGGCGAAGCTCCCCTACGATGAGCGAGAGCAAAAGTGAAGACAATGCAGAAGTTAGACATTGTCAGCAGAATCGAGATTAAAGACTGACTCTGATTCGACAAAAGCTCCTCGCCCAAAGCCTGTGAATCAATTTTGCATATTTAAATTGGTTCGGAGGCATTCATGCACAACAATTTTTCAGATGATCCTAGCGATCTAAAAGAATTTCTAAAAACAGCGGATAATGATTTCGAAAAGTATACAGAGATACTCGCGCTCATGCAAAACTGCTCTCTCTGTGGAACGAATCTTGATTTTGCTTACACCATAGAACTTCCGGAGGAACTGATTCGCGAAGAAGTGAGTTGTCCACACTGCGAAATTAGAGTTCGAAACAAGCTTTTTAATATTCAATAATTCTTCAAAAACTTTGACAGTCCAGCGACTAAGATTTGACGAATAAATACCTTTGTCCCCGCAGGGATTTATCTTTCAGGTATGATGTGCTGTTTTTAAAGATCTGAAATTGCTTCAGATCAAGGCCGCAGCCTCCGCATCATGCTTGTTATGGCGTAGAGATTTTTCTTTCAGATGAGGCGGGCGAGGTCAGACGACTGGAGGCGTACTTCCCGTACGCTGAAGGGAGGCTGATCGATGCCCAACGAACTCTGAAGGGAAAAGATCAAGCCAAAAAAAGAAAGGGCGAAGTATAGGATACTTCGCCCAAGGTTTTGGCATCAGTTTCGGTTTATTGAACCGCAACCTCCGCGTTGGTTAAATCACATAAGTCACATATCACCAAGCACCACCTCCTTACCAACCCGCGATGGGTCTGGGCTCTCTATTGAACCCGCTGAAGACAGTTTAACTCAACTCTCATATTAACCAAAGTTCTTTTTATAAAAATACGCCAAAAGCCCTATTTGACGCATTTTTACAGGGTGTTCTATAAAATTAATTTATAAATAAGATTTGATTTTTTTCTGGATCTCAATCATTTCCTCGGCTGGATGTTTTTTCGCTCTTGAAAAACTCAGCTCCGGAATACTCCACGCTGGAATCAAATGATAATGAAAATGTGGAACTTCAAAACCTGCGATGATTGTTCCCACTCTAGGACAACCCGTCGCAAGTTTTATAGCTTTTGAAATGATCTGCGCATTTTTAAAAACCGCTGAATAGTAAGGCTCCTCTAAATCCATAAAGGAATCCACTTCAACTTTCGGGATCACTAAAGTGTGCCCCAAATTTACTTGATCGAGAGCAAGGATTGAAATTGTAAACGCATCCTCATGAATCTTATAGGCTGGCAGCTCCCCTTTAATGATCTTTGTAAATATTGAGGCCATCCTAATTAACCTCGTCTTTGCTCTAGCTGAGTGTACTTTAATCCCTGGCGCCCAACCCAATGTCCGCGAGGGCGGTAAATTCGGTTGTTTGCGTACTGCTCTAATGCATGTGCCACCCAACCTGAAATTCTCGAAACGGCAAAAATAGGAGTGTATAAATCTATAGGAATGCCCATAGCGTAGTATACCGTTGCAGAATAGAAATCCACGTTAGGCAAAAGTCCTTTTTCTGCCTGAACCGTATCGTCAATCATGGCTGACATTTCATACCAATGACCTTCACCAATTTTCTTAGTCAACTTTTCACTCATTTTTCTAAGAACTGCGGCACGTGGATCGCCGTTTTTATAAACGCGATGACCAAAACCCATTACTTTTTCTTTGTTAGCCAATGCATCTTTAATGAATTGGTGGGCATTTTCAACACTGCCAATTTTTTGTAACATCAACATCACTTGCTCATTGGCCCCACCATGCAAAGGACCTTTAAGAGCACCAATAGCACTCACAACCGCGGAGTAAATATCACTCAAAGAAGATGCAGTGACTCTTGTGGCAAAAGCAGAACAGTTTAGTTCATGATCAGCATGCAAGACCAAACAAGTATCAAATGCTTTTACGACTTCAGTGTCAGGTTCCTTTCCAGTCAAAGTATACAAAAAGTTCCATGCAATGCTTTTTCCAGCAACAGGAGCGACTGGCTCTCTACCATTACGAATAGCTTCAAAGGCCGTAACAATCATCCCCATTTTCGCCAACATACGGACGCCTTTTCTGCGGTTGGCTTCTACAGAGTTATCTTGTGCCTCAGAATCAAAATGAGCGATCAAAGAAACGGCGGTTCTTAACCAAGCCATCGGATGAACATTTTTTGTCGGAATTTTTTTAAGAACTTCCATCATTGCTGGTTCAATTGCGACATTCGATGCGATTTCTTTTTTATAAGAATCTAACTCAGAAGCCGTCGGCAATTTATCATTCCAAAGCAAATAGGCAGTCTCCTCGAAATGGCTGTTTTCTGAAAGATCTTCGATTGTATACCCGCGATAACAAAGCGTTACGTCGATAATCGAAGAAACCGCAGTTGTACAAGCGACAACTCCTTCAAGACCTTTATCTGTTGCACCAGAATAGATTTCTGCCATTTTACGTTCCTTTCATAGAGAGCTGATCCCAATAAATCTAAGCCCTTGCTAATTTTAAAATTCTTTCCTTCACTTCAGTGACAACGACAGTCACATCCTCAGGAAATTCAGCAGACTCTGCGAACTTTTCCAATTGATATAAAAGTTCGTTTCGCATTTCATGAACACCGGTTTTTGGTGCTCGAAGCACTGCTTGGCTCAAACGATCTAAACCAAACGCCTCTCCTGTTGGATTCGTCGTTTTCACAACCCCTTCACTCACAATAATCAATCGGTCACAAGGATTTAAAACAACCGACTGGCAATTAAGCTCATGTTTAAAACCTTTAACGATAGATGGCACATCGCTTGTTAGTGCCGTCATTTTTCCAGTTTCACCATCAACTACTAACACAACATTATTGCCGATCTGGCAATATTGCATTTCAAAGGTTCTGCGATCGATCACGCCATAAAATAAACTGGCGCGATCTTTCCCGTGTTGCATATTTGGCAGCAGCTCAAAAACCATCTTCTTTAAAACAAGGTTCGGTTCAGCTCCTCGTCTTGCCTCCATTTGACCTGCCATTTTCAGCAAAACCGAAAGAAAGAGGGCCGACATGGTATAGCCTGAAGAACAAGAAACCAATACACCAAATTTCAGTCTATCGTCATGTTCAAAAATATCGAAATAGTCACCACCCTTTTGGGTCCCAGGTATAAATTTAGTACTAAATTCGACCCCCTGAATATTGGGATACTCGGTGGGAACCAAAACTCTTTGAATTTGAGAGGCTACCCGAAGCTCTTGGGTTACCTGACCAATGAGTTTTTCCAAAGCTTTATTGGCTTTCGTAAGTTCGGTTTTGTAACGGAGGAGGTCCTGTTCCTTAAGAACCAGATCCTTTTCCAGGTCGGCAATTTTTTTTTCGAGCGTTACTATTTTTGGTTCCATGCAACAATTCTATTTTTATTTGTGGATAATGCCTCTGTTTTTTTACTAACCAGACCAAGTTCCGACAATTGTCGAGACGCGATTATCTGCGGTGCACTATTTGTTTCTATTGAAAAGTGATCGAAGCTTCATCAAACTTAGGTCTCGTTATGGTAACCTCCATCGAACAGATTCGACGGCTCGAAGAAATTTTAAAATTGGTTAAGGGAAAAGAAATTGGCCCCCTTGATGCTTTCCTACAAATTAAGCAGATTATTCAGCCCGATGAATCCATTAGTCGACTGAAAAAGCGCTTTCAGTTTTGGGCCTTTGAACTCAACTCCTTACAGTTGGAAGCAATGACCCCAAAAGAAAGACTACTTTATCTCAGAAAGTATCTTTTTGAAGACAAAGCGCGCATTCTTAGAAATGCCATCGCTCCCCAGATTCTTATGGGGCTTGCTATGCAAAATTTTGCGCATTTAACAGGTATTAACCTCAGCTTCGTTCTTCTTGGTAAGCATTTAACCCTTAAAACTGAAATAGATGGCGAGTGCCAATATATTTCTCTCGATGAAGACGGAAGAATGCTGGATACCCAGGAGGTGCTTGATCTGATTTTTAATTTTGGAAAGATTCGCCGAATCGATTTCTCAGATCTATTACTTGCCTACCTTGAATACTTGCAAAAACAGCTGGACCCTAGAAAGGCCGCGGGACAAATGTTGCGAATTTACGATCTAATCCTCTCTCTTAAAGATGCCGACCCCCGCACCCTGCTTCGTCGGGCCTACCTTCACAAAGAACTCGGTCACATCTCTGAAGCCCTGGCTGATCTAAAAAGGTACCTCAACTTTCAACCCTCTGAACCTCTGGCAAAGTCACTTAAGAAGTTCTACTCTCAATTGAGTAACCCATGAGATCTTTACGCAAAACACATTCCTACGAAGCCTATAAAGAGCTCATCATTAAAACAGCTCAACAGCTTGGCTTTATCATCCAGTCCTACTCCCCTTACCCAAACAAAAACGAATTGCAAACAATTCTCATTTACAATAAGGCTTTATTAAGAAGTCCGAAGGCCTATCTTCTGATAAGTGCTACCCATGGAGGTGAAGGTCCTGCAGGGGCCGAAGTGCAGCTGCAACTTCTAGAAAGTCAGGGACAAGAACTCTTAAATTCCTCTTCGGGTTTTTTAATGATTTTTGCGCTTAATCCCTTTGGTTTTCACTATTTACGACGAACTTCCATTGAAAATATTGATCTTAATCGCAATACGGGAGACGGCCTTGCCCCAGCCCCCTTGGGGCCGGTTCATGAATGGGTTCGGCCACTCTGGAGAAGTCACAGTTTCGGTCAACAAATACGGGGACTTGCCCAATCTTTTTGCGTTGGTGTGTTTAAAGGTTTTTATTCCGTGGCTCGCACTTTTGCGGTAGGGCAGTCGTTAGAACCAGAGGGGCTCTTTTATTCCGGCACTCAGAAGGCCGTCGAAATACAGAGCCTTTTTGTTCATATTGGCCCCTTGCTTGAAAACAAAACCAGTTTATCCGTTATTGATGTTCATACAGGACTCGGCGAACTTTATGGCGAGATGTTAATACACTGCTCCGGGGATTCTGAAAAATCGAAGACTCTTTTTAAGCGACCCATTGAAATTCCGGGGGAAAAGCCCAAATCCTATCGAGGGGCAGGGCTACTAGCTGATCGTTTTGCGTTAGAGTTTCCAAAAGCTGACCTTCATTTTGTGGTGCAGGAGTTCGGAGTAAAGAGTACCGCTCGTACCTTTTTTATTTTGTCCCTTGAAAATCAGTACCACTGGAAGCTCTTTGAAAAAGTCTCGGACGCCATTTATCTACGGCATCCCATTAAAGATATGTTCTTTGACACCTTTTTTTCAACTAAACCCAAATGGCTAAAGTGGCTCAGAGAGGAGGGAACAACTCGCTTTATGCAAATATTTGGTCACTAAAGTGGAGATGCCGAGACTCAAGTGGACTCGGCACAGAACAATTCTATAGCCCTAGGCTTTTGAAGAATGCTTTATTATTTGGTTCTCTACCTAGAAATCCTTTTATTAGATCCATCGGATCACGCATATTTCCTGATTCAAGAATTTGCGAGCGGTATCTCATTCCAACCTGGGGATTCAAGATTCCTTTCGCTAAGAAAACTGAAAACATGTCTTCCGCAAATACTTTTGACCACAAATACCCATAGTAACCAGCAGAGTAACCTCCCATCAAATGACCGAAGGTCGCTGGAAAGTGAGTTCCCTCAAGGACATTGAGTCCAGTCAAATCTAAATAAACCTTAGCGTACTCTTTAGTGATATCCAATTCGGGATTGGTATGAATGTTCATATCAAAAAGTCCAAGTACTAATTGCCGAGTGTATTGAATCCCTGAATTAAACAGCTTTACTTTCTGTAGTCGGGCAATCAGATCATCCGGAAGTTTTTTCTTTGGATCCTGGTAATTTTGAGACATCTTTTTTAAAATGGCTTTTTGCCAAACCCAATTTTCTAACATCTGCGATGGCGCCTCAAGAAAGTCACCCTTTACATTGGATCCTGATAGGCTTCCAAATTTTGCCTTGGTGAGTACATGGTGCGCAATGTGGCCAAATTCATGAAAAAAAGTTTCTACTTCATTGTGCGTCAACAAGACCGGTTTACCTGGAGCCGCCGGTGTAAAGTTGGCAACGATGGCCGCAATGGGCTTTTGATAGCTACCCTTTTCGTAAATAAGACTTCTGCCGCTGATAAGCGGGAACACGCCAGCATGACCAAACTTCCCTTCGCGGGGGATAAGATCCGCATAGAAATAAGCCACGACTTCTTTTGACGCGCGATTAGTGACTTCATAAAGCTCAACTTGTTCAGCCCAAACAGGGGCTCCTTTGATCTGCCTAAAGTCGACACCCAAAAGTTGGGAATAAACATCCAGTGTTTGATCAACAACATACTGTGCCGGAAAGTATTGGCGAACCTCTTCTTGGTCTACATTGTATTTTTGAATTTTAAGCAAATTCGCTAAATAAGGGACATCCCAAATCTCGAGGGGAGATTTATCTTTAAGAACTTGAGCTTTAAACTGTGCCAAAGCTTTTAGATCGCTTTTATTTTTTGCTGCGAGTTTATTTTTAAGCCCATTGAGAAAATCAAACACAGCTTTGCTGTTACCAGCCATTTTTTCCCGAAGGGCGTAGTCCGCATAAGTTGGATAACCCATCAGTTTACCAATGTCTGCACGAAGCTTAATGGCTTCCTGAAGTATTGCCGTGTTAGTTTCGGCCTGTCGGTTAGTGTAGGCAAACATCATTTTTTTGCGGATTTCGGCATTCTCGACGTTTTCCATCACTGCCAAATAATCAGGAGCCTTGGTGGTTACTATATATTTTCCCGCCGTGTCTTTTTTCAAGCGAGCCAAGAAATCCGCTTTAGCACCCTTAAGCTCAGCTTCAGTAAATGTCACTGTAGACACGTCATTGTTTAAATTCTGCCCAAATTGAACAGACAACTGAGAAAGACGGTCTTTAAGAGCTTTATACTTTTTCAAGTCGTCATCATTCAAATTCATGCCATTCATTTCAAAAGTAAAGCTAACTTCTTTAAGAAGCCTTGCTTCTTCGGAATTTGTGGTCTTTACCGCCTTGAGAACTTGATAGTTTGCACGATTTGTATATACCTCATTGAATATTAAATTCGCTGCTTCTTCACATTTTGAAGATTCATCTCGCGTCTTTTCATTGGTAGACACGCTTCCCATAAAAGTTAAAGGATAAAGAACATCGCCAAAGCTGCTTTGGATATCTTCGAACTTTAACAAGCCTTGGGGGTCACCTGGCTTGCTGTGGTAAGCCATTTGCCAATCACGCATTTGACTCTTAAATGAACCCATAGCTTCTTGGCAAAGGGCCGATAACTCACCCTCTTTATAGTCATAGCGAATTAATGGTTCAGTTTCTGCGTTAGGCTTTTTTTTTGTTAATAAAGCCTCTGACTTTGGCAATTTGTGGGCACAAGAACTGCCCATCATCACTGCCAAACTTAATCCTAAAAATTTTTTAAACATAGTATCCCCCTTCGAGGGCAAGCCTATGATGAACTGCAAAGAATGGCAATAGCGTTACCCCCTTGCGTAAGGAACAAGTTCAATGATAACCTGATCTTTCCCCCTTCAACTAAAGGAAGTTTTGTGGATTCTGCCGAAGACACCCTCTTAGCAATGGATTTTGGAACAAGTAACTCACTTGTTGGAATGGTCTCCCCCACTCAACAACTTGCAACACTTCCCATAGATCCTTCGGCCAAAGATAATTCCATCATGCGAAGTTTGGTTTATTTTCCTAATGAAAACAAAGCCTACTACGGTGTCGAAGCCATAACTGAGTACATTCAAAACGATTTTGAAGGACGACTCTTTCGCTCCTTTAAATCACACCTTCCAAATCCTTCTTATTTAGGAACTTTGATTGGAAAAAATCGTCGCCTCCCGCTGGAAGAGTTGGTGGGCTTGTTCTTGTTGCAAATGAAAAAGCGAGCAGAAGGCTCACTCCAAACCGAAATTAATTCAGTTGTCCTAGGTCGACCCGCCAGGTACTCAATGGACCCGATTGAAGATGAATTGGCTTTGCATCGAATGAGAAAGGCCACTGCGTTTGCAGGGTTTAAAGACGTGCATTTTGTGCCAGAACCTTTGGCCGCAGCCATTAATTACCGAAAGAGCCAAACTCAAGAACGAATTGTTCTCATTGGCGACTTTGGCGGCGGAACATCAGACTTTACGATTATCCGAATTGGGCCCTTTGAATTTAAAAAAAGTGACGTTCTAGCTATTGAAGGCTGCCCGCTTGCCGGGGATGCCTTAGATTCTCTGTTTATGAGCCAGCATCTGAATCGTCATTTTGGCGCCAATGTGAAATACAAAATCCCTATGAGCAGTAATCTGCTCTCAATGCCACCGCTCATCTTAGATCGACTCAATAAGCCTGCGCACATGGTACATTTGAAAGAGCCAGCGACTTATGAGTTCATTCGTGAAATCCTGAAAGTTGCTGTCAGAAAAGACGACAAAGAGGCTATTGATCAGTTGCTGTGTCTGGTTGATGACAATCAAATATTTTCTTTTTTTGAAGAAATTGAGAAAACTAAGCGCGGGCTCTCGAATGAACAGATCGCCAGTTTCGAGTACAGTTATCCCGGCATCGAAATAAAAGAATCGCTTAATCGACAGCAATTTGAAGAATGGGCACAAGTGTTCAGAGTTAAAGTGTTCGCGGCTCTGGATCGCGCCTTAGCAGATGCCAACCTCAGTGAAGCTTCAATAGATCTTATTTGTCTGACTGGTGGTACGGCTTTTGTTCCCATGATACACGATGAGCTCGCTCGCCGGTTTGGCGCTAACAAGCTCAACTCTACTTCGCATTTTCACTCAGTCCAGAGTGGCTTGATTGAAGCCGCCAACATGATTCGACAAGGCGTCGACATTGCAACTTAATATTGTTTTTCAGTACAAATCAAAGCGAACCAGCTTTCCAATGATTTGACCTGCTGGTCGATCCTTCAGTGGGGGCGCACGCAGTGGTCGTTTTACTACCACTCGCTTTGCGCCAATCTTTATAGCGGCATCAAGGAGTTCGCGGCTCTCCCCATCTGTTCCATGAAGTTCACGAAGAATCTGCATTTCCTTGGATGGTAATGCCGTTTTTCTTTTCGCGGGATACATGGGATCATAATAAATAATCTCAGGCACATTTTTGAATGTTTGCAACGCCTCCTCAGCATCAATGCACTCGAAACTTAAATTTTTCGCATAAGAACTATTGCCATAATTGTTCCCAAGTAAACTCCGTAATCCCTGCTTTAAAAGAAGCACCAAATACGGATTTCGTTCTATGGCACGAACAATAAAGCCGGCTTGGGCCAACATCATTGAATCAACCCCCAAACCAGCAGTGAGATCCCAAACTGTTCGCAGGCCTAAATGCCACCCACAAGCTCGACAAAGTAATTCCGTCGAAGGTCTAAAGGTACGCTGATATTTGTTTTCGGTAAATTCAACCGTCATAGATAAACCTGAGTTCGAATGAAGCTTGAGTTCACCGTATTCATAAATCAGATAATGACCAGAAGCAGGAGGTTGTTTTAAAACGACTATGGAAAGAGCTTTCAAATCATCGCTCAGTTCTGAGCTGAGAGGAGTTTTTTCAACGAGGTAATAGGAAGCTAAATTGTAGTTTTCCAAATGATCGATCCCATTATCATCACCAACGAAATGGCGTAATGATGCCAATTAAAGATTCTTTGAAGAGATTGCAATGAAGAACCAATACTCGATTGCACTTTTTCATTAAGCTGCAATTCTAAAAAAACGAAAGCGGCATGGACCACCAACAATGGAAAAAACCAAGCTGCCCCCCCATTAACCAACACCGAGAAAAAAACCATGGCCATAGGAATTGTGGGTATCAGTAAACGCATGAGCAACTTAGAACGATCAAATCCCAAACCAAGAAAAAAGTACGGAGCTTGTTTTTGATACAAATACCATTGCTTTGTATATATCTTTTGTTGGCGACTAAAACTCATCCAAAGACCCCAAGAGAAACCTAAGAAGAGTGAGCTCCAATTAAAATGACCATCAAAGGCCAAATCTATCCCAATGGTAAGCAAGGGGCCCGTCAGCAAAAAAATGCAAAAAGAAGAGAGGCCTGGCCAAAATGATTTGCGCCACCAGCGTGGCAACAAAAGCAATATAGCTGAAACCGCTAAGGCATAGGGTACCAAGACCCAGGGAAACTTCATGAGAAGAGGGACCCCCAAAAGTACCGTTACGCCTAAAAGAATATGAGACCATGATTTTAATTGTTGTCCCGTGTACCAGCCATTCTGGAGTACACTTTTATTGTTACCACCCTGAAGTCGATCCCATCCCTCTAAGTGATCCGCTAAATCGGCTTGCCAGTTAGCAAAGACCATTAACAGCAGGAGTACTAAAGCCAAGACGAACCCCACGCCTCCCGTAGCGCCAGATTCCATATTCGCAATCATCATTAGAGGAACCAGAACCGTCAACCAGGTTTGAGGTTTTAAAAGCAACCAAATCTTTTTCCACTTAGGCGCAGCTTCAAGATTTTCAATCTTTTTAATCTCAAACGTAACAATCTCATTAATCGAATGAGGGTTAAGGCTCGGTTGCGGAAGTGCTCTTTTCTCGTTGGAGAATTCACCCATCATATACCGTAAATATTCCGGATCTCTGGGAGTCAACGTTTTGAAAGTGCTAGGTGGCCCCTGCTGTTGCATCATCAGGATTTTCTCCGCCAATAGAGCAGTTCGGGTAATTTTGCTAACTTGGAAACTAACTTTTTCTGATCCCTTTCCAGTAACGAGTCAAAAACTTGCATGAGACTATCATAACGAGCGATTAGTTTTCCATTCACCCGATCAAACTCCGATGCCTTTTGCTCAAAGTAGGCTTCACCTACGGTTGTTTTTAACTGACCCAAAGTCTCTGACTTAATAAAAGCCTCTTTGGTATTCGCGTCTAAATCTCTCGAAAGAAAAACCGCAAAAGAATTAAGATAACCAGATTTAAGATCGCCTAATAGAGCCTTGCCCTCGTCATTCCGAATATCGAAATCCAAAAGATCATCGCTGCGCTGGAATAACATTCCCAGTAATGTGCCCATTTCTTCCAAAGTATCATGCAATAAAGTTTCATTACGATTGATCGCAATGAAAGGAGACCGCAAACACCATTTAAACAATGAGGCAGTCTTTAAATTATGAACGCGATCAAGCTGCACAATGGTAATGTTAAAATCTTTCACAAGAGAATCTTGAATCCACTCTCCTTCGAGCAAATCTGAAATGACTTCTGCCGTGTATTGAACAAGGCGAATGTTCCCATGTGAAGATAAGTTAACCATAACTCTGGCCAAGAGGTAATCGCCCGCGAGAACCGCATACTCAGGAGTATACTTCAGCCAAGCTGTGGTTTTTCCACGGCGAAGTGCGGAACGATCAATGAGATCATCATGCAGCAATGAAGCATTATGGATAAATTCAATGGTCTGGCCTAAAAGCTTTTCAGTCTCAGCGCTGATCGAGAGGTTCTCAGCGAATAATCGAATCAACTTAGAACGAAAACCCTTCCCACCAGCAAAGAGATCATCGTAAAGGGCGCTAAGTTTAGGCAGGTAGCCCGGAAAGTCCCTCGGGCTGTAAATCTTCAAATCCATCATGCCAGCAATCCAGTCTTAAAATTGAATCTGCTATAGTTTTCAAGTTCCTGGTTGATTGTCAAGAAGTGTCATTGTCTAATCAACATTGAGAGGGGTTCCAATGGACGATGCAACCGGAAATACCAAGTGTTTTCAAACTAAAGTTAAAATTCGCTTCAGAGATGCTGATCCCGCTGGCATTCTTTTCTTCGGCCAAATCCTTGGGATCGCTCACGATGTTTTTGAGGATTTTATTGTAGCCAACGGAATTTCTTGGGATGAGTGGTTCAAAGCCGATCAGTTAGCATGCCCCATCAGACACACCGAAGTTGATTTTATGTTCCCCTTTTTACCAGGCCATGAATATGAAGCCACGGCCATGGTTAAAAAATTGAGCCAGAGTTCTTTCAATATGCATTATGAATTTCGCAATGGCGACGGCCGAATCTGTGCCCGCGTGCAAATGGTACATACTTTTGTGGATCAAAAATCCTTTCAAAAGACTGACATTCCTGAACGCTATCGCCAAATTTTTGAGAAATATATTACCTAAATTTATTCGTAGGTCCCATGATACTTCGGCGCGCGCCATACCCAGTCAAGAACTGGGACAACAAATGACATTGCAAAAGGAGCCCAGATAAATCCATTGGTCCGGAAGAAAACGACCATCCATACAAAGACCATGAATACCACCAAAAAGGCATATACTCTTCGAACAGTCTTATGGTTTAAAATGGTCGTGGGGTGAGAAATTATAAAAAAGCAAAACGATTAAGGCACGTCAATTCTAAATAATTTATGTTTTAGATGCCGCTTATGTTAATCTAGTGTCAAAATAGTAAATTAGTGAGTCAATAGACTTTCTCATTGTTGAGATGGAGATTCCATTATGAATCGAAAAAGAACGATTTTGATTTTAGTGTTCATTGGTTTAATCGCCGGCCTAGGTTACTTGTTGAATGTGCCGTACTCTCCAAATGAACCTGCCAAGCCTATTGCTGTGCCAACCGAAACCGCTCCGCCATTGGAATCTATTGCCCCTTCGCCAACTCCTATTTCAGAACCGACACCGATTGAAAATGCTGAGCCTGAAGCGAACGCGGTCTCATCGCCAAAAAAAATTATAAAAGCAGAGTCTACCCCTGTTCCTAAGAAACAAAAGACTGATGCAAAACCATTAATGGAGATAGTCGATGAAGACTCAAATATCGGTGAAGAAACTGCTGATGGCGAAGAAACCCCTGTTCAAAAAGAACCCGAAGCCGCAGCAGCACCGAATTTAAATCCTACTGATACCGTGGAAGATCTCATGAAAGATGCCAATCTAATAATCCATGGTTTCGAAGAAGCCGACACCGATGAAATCTCTGGAGTATGGAGTGGAACAGTAGTGGTGGGACGCAATAAGCAAAGCGCCATCATTCTCAACAGGATCTGGGATCACATGACTGATGACTATCTTGCTACCTCATGCTTTGGTTTTAAAAACAAAGATAAGCTAGTGACTGGATATCTGAGGCACAAAACTCTTCACTTTTATGAAAAACCAGGCTCCAAAAGAACAAAGCTCATTGTTAAATTGCAAAAGAAATTTCTGTTTGAAATCCTAGCTCCTTCGGCAGGCTCCAACAAAACGACCGGCCAAGCCTATGAAATTCAAAAAAATAGGTTGATCCCAATCGGCACTGTCTCCATTCGCAAGGACTCGGAGGCAACCGCAGACACAGACTGTGTCTATATTGAATAAAAAAACGCCCCCTTTAAGGAGGCCGTTTTTTTTAATTTGACGATTTTGGACTACGAACGGATTACTTTACGTTTATCTAGCCCGTACTTTTCAACTTTCATGATTAGGCCCGCACGGCTCACACCAAGTTCTTTTGCAAGCTTAGATTTGTTCCAGCCTGTTCTGCGAAGCCCCTCACGAATCATATCTCTTTCAAGCTCTTCGAGTGCATCTTTCAGTTTTCCCTGAAGACGAGCACCTTGAACTTTGCTCTTTTCTGCTGCCTCGATGATTTTTCCAGAAAGCAGCTCTTCACCGACTTTAGGTTCTTCACCGGCCAGAACCACACACCTTTCCATTTCGTTCTGAAGTTCTCGAACGTTGCCTGGCCATACATAATCATAAAGTTTCTCGAGTGCTCTGCGAGTCAGTGTCTTTTTGAATCCGCCCTTTGATTCGCATGCTTTCTGCAAGAAGAACTCTGCTAATAAAGGAATGTCCTCTTTGCGTTCTTTTAAAGATGGAACGCGAATATTGATAACATTCAATCGATAATATAAGTCTTCTCGGAAAGTTCCTTGCTCAACCATTGCGCGCAAATTTCTGTTGGTTGCTGCGATAATACGAACATCAACACGACGTCCTTCTGTCGCACCTACTGGCATAAAAGTACCTTCTTGAAGAACTCGAAGCAACTTCACCTGCATCTGCGGCGAGGTATCCCCGATTTCGTCGAGAAAGAATGTTCCTTTATCGGCCATTTCAAAAAGACCTTTTTTGTCTTTGAGAGCTCCAGTAAATGAACCCTTTACGTGACCAAAAAGTTCTGATTCAAGGAGGTTATCAACAAAGGCTGAACAGTTCTGGATCACAAAAGCTTTATCTTTACGATTTGAGTTATAGTGAATTGATTTAGCAATCAATTCTTTACCAGTCCCGTTTTCCCCTTGGATGAGAACCGTACTATCTGCGCCTTTGATTTTGTCCATCAAGGCATACAAACTTTGCATAGGTTTTGATTTACCAATCATGTTGTCATACTTGTAACGACTACCTAGTTCTTTATTAAGTTCTTTAATGCGATCTTCACGAGAAGTGATTTCAAGATGAAGTGTTTTTACTTCTTGAACGACTAAGTCACAAAGATCAACAAAGTGCTGCCGTTCAGCTTCATCAACGCTCTTGAACATTGCGAAAGCTTTTTCAATGGCATCACCAGAGCAGCCAAAAGCAGCGAGTCGATCGCGAACTTCTGCGAGCTTCTGAGTGAAATTTTCTTCGCGGAAAAATCCAACTGCAAGTACAGTTCCCATGTAGTCGTTTTCGATCATCAATGGAAACACACCGATGTCGTATCCAACCATATCCCAACGACGAATGCTAAAACGATTGTCCGAGCTACGCAAATCCTCCACTGCTTTAAGAACAGTTTCCGAAAGATTTGTTCGGCAAGTCTCTTTTTGCATCAGGAAGGCTGTAGCAGGGTTTTTACACTGTGCTTTGCCTGAAAAACCCTTTACTTGCCCTTTTTCATCAGTAAAGAGCAAATCGATGTTCCACCAGTTGTAAAGAATTAATCGAAGTTTATCGATGACATGTATATGCTCAAAATCATCCCAATTTATCATTGACCGCTCCTCCATCAAAGGTTGTGTCAATGTTTTTATCGTCAAAAATTTCAACAAACTTTAGGGGGGTGACAAAATTTTTTATGGGACAAATAATAAGTATTTAATTTCCAAGGTGTTTTTTAAGGTACTGACCTGTTAAACTAGACCTCTCACTGACTATATTTGTTGGGGAACCAGCAAAAACAATTTGTCCACCTTCATGGCCACCTTCAGGTCCCATATCAATAATATGGTCAGCACCAGCAATAACATCTAAATTATGTTCAACGACAATCACGCTTCCGCCGCTGTCAATAAGCCTACCCAGAACTTTCATCAGCATTTCCACTTCGCGAAAATGTAGACCCGTTGTTGGCTCATCTAAAATATAGAGGGTTGATTTCTGACTGACTCGGCTCAGTTCTTTTGCAATTTTCAAACGTTGTGACTCGCCACCACTGAAGCTATTAGCCGCTTGCCCCAATCGAATATACTCGAGACCGACCTCTTTTAAAAATGAAAGTGACTTTCGGATATTCGGATAATTGACAAAGAAGTTCATCCCCTCTTCAACAGTCATTTCTAAAATTTCGTTGATATTTTTATCCTGAAAGCGAATTTCCAAAATATCTTCCTGAAATTTCTTGGCGTCACAAATTTCGCATTTCAGCGTCACATTATCCATAAAAACCATATCGACTTCTTCAAAGCCTAGGCCCTTGCATCCAGGACAACGACCGCCATCAACATTTAAACTGAAATGCCCAGGAGTATATCCACGTTGTTTGGCTTCAGCTGTAGAAGACATAATGGTTCTGACGATATCATATATTTTCATATAAGTTAGAATATTACTGCGAAGCGATCGGCCAATCGCTGCCTGATCTAAAAGAACGACATTTTTAATATGTTCAATTCCCTCGACACCAATACACGGCTGAGAGACTAGATAATCAATGTCGAGAGCTCGGCAAAGAGTAGGATATAGGGTTTTACTGATCAGCGTTGACTTTCCGGAACCGCTCACTCCTGTCACTGCAACCAAGCGATGTAGGGGAATCTCCACATCAATATTTTTTAAATTGTTTCCCGTGGCTCCTTTAAGGACTAATTTATACTTGAAGGTGGAAAAGTCTGTGGGCCGAGGAGCAATCGCTAACAAAGGCTTTTGAGTATTAGCGGCAGATGTTCCACGCAGATATTTTGTAGTATTTGAATCTTTGGCGCTCCAAAATTTTTCGATGGGTCCCGAGTACACAACCTTTCCGCCATAGATTCCTGAGCCTGGCCCCATTTCGATGATATTATCACTGCTCTTTATAACATCGTGGTCGTGTTCGACGACAACGATGGTATTTCCGAGTTCTCGTAATTCTTTTAAGATTGATATCAATCGATCATTATCACGAGGGTGCAACCCAACCGTTGGCTCATCCAAAACGTAGAGAGCTTGCGAAAGCGCCATTCCAAGCTGGTGGGCTAAAACCAGTCTTTGATATTCTCCCCCTGACAAGGTTCGAGTTTCGCGATCAAGAGTTAAATAGTGTACGCCCACTCTCATTAAAAAGTTCAGTCGCGATTTTAGCTGATGGAATACTTCATCGGCGGTATCGGTCTCCACTTGAGTTGGTTTTAAATCCTTAAAAAATTCATACAAATCTTTGACAGTCAGCGCACTTAATTGTGGAAGCGTGTGCCCCCGAAAATAAATAGAATTTGTTTCTGAACGCAGTCTACTGCCTTTACAATCTGGGCACAAAAAGGGGCTGCGAAACCGCGAAATAAACACTCGAACATGCATTTTATATTTCATTTCGTCGAGCATACGAAAGAGGCCATTAACCCCCATGAATTCTTTAGAACCCTCCCACAAAAGTTTTCGGTGCTCGGGACTCAATTCTTCCCAAGGAATCTCGATGTCAATTTTCTGCTTTCGGCAATAAATCAAAAGGTCTCTTTTATCTTGGGCCGCACTTGGCATAGTGAAAGGGTTCAAGGCGCCTTGGGAAATACTGAGCTTGGGATTGGGAACTACTTTTTTTTCGTCCACTTCCAAAATATTACCGAAGCCTTTGCAGGTTGGACAGGCACCATAGGGACTATTAAAGCTAAAAAGTTTAGTTGAAAGAGATGGGGGCTGATAACCACACACAGGACAGCAGTTATCTTCATTCACTAAAAGTCGTTGACCTTCCGTCGTCAGCACTAACGCTCGCGATGATAACAACTCCGTATTGAACTTCATGCTGGCTTCATAAGCCTGGCTCATCGAATCCGCTAATCGCCCTCGGTCTTCTTCGCTAAATGCAAGTCGATCGATCACCAAATAAAAGCTATCTTTTGGAAGACCTTTCTTAATTGCAGCTGGTCCGGAAATTTCAACCACCTCACCCACAGAGTCTTTTGCTTTTGGCACTAAAATTCTGAGGAACCCCTCTTTGAGTAACAAAGAATGCAAGTCCTTGCCTTGGGCAACTCGCCCTTTTTTTGGGATCTCTACCAGTAAATAGCCCCTAGCTCCGGCCATATGACCAAGAATTTTTTCTGTGGCTTCCGAAACTGACTCTCGAGAAGTAGCGACATGGTGTTCGGGACAATAAGGTTGTCCCAACTTTTCAAAGAGCAATCGCAAATAGTCGATAATCTCCGTGGTCGTCCCTACGGTAGATCGACTATTTTTAACTGAATTTTTTTGCTCAATGGAAATGGCCGGCGGAATATTGCTCACGCCTTCAATGTCAGGCTTTGGCGCCGCATTCAAAAACTGTCGGGCATAATTTGAAAGGCTCTCTATAAAACGTCTTTGCCCTTCGGCAAATAAAGTCTCAAAAGCAAGAGAGCTTTTTCCTGATCCACTGGGTCCACATACGACCGTCATTTCACCAATCGGGATTCTAATTTCAATATCCTTAAGATTATTTTGCTTAACACCCCAGAGGTGAATTTCCTTCATTCCGACAAATCCTGTTTATAAAAGTCAGACTCTTCATCCTTCCGGCTGCTTTCAGCCGTTGGTTCCGTACCTTCACGGAAGGCTTGTCTTATCACATTTTTTGAAGAGGCAGTAGGAAGTTTTCCACTAACATTATCAATACTGGCAAACACGATACCGGGTGGCACTGGAAAGCTCATCTCTGGCAATTTGCTGTGTGCCGCCAGCATGTATTGTACCCAAATCGGAAGTGCCACGCGTCCTCCCACCTCTCCCACACCAAGGGTTCGTTCTTGGTCAAAGCCTACCCAAACACCTGTGGAAATTTGGGGCGTATACCCAATGAACCAAGCATCAAAGTATCCATTTGTAGTTCCGGTTTTTCCCGCCACTTCGCGACCCAACGCTCTTGCACGACCACCCGTTCCACCCGCTTCCTCGATAGTTGCCTTTAACAGGGTTGTGATAAGATAAGAGGTCGTTGGATCTATAAGCTGATCTGGATCCTGAAAAAAGAGGGGCGGAATTTTTGCCAACTTTAGCTTAAGCTCTTCGTTGGCACTATCAGCATCCACTTGCGTCTTCAAAGCTAGGTATTCTGATCGGCGTTTTTCAAAGGCTTCATCAATGGGCTGCTGAGCTTCTACAAAGCGTTCATCCAAAGAAATATTCTGGACCAACACCTCTCCCTCCCGATCGAGTACCTTGTGAATCATCATCGGGCGCATCTTTTTACCCTGTCGCCCAAAGTGCCCAAACACTTTTGTCATTTCATAAAGGGTAACGCTGCTTGAACCTAGCGCCAGTGTGAAGTCCTTGTTCAGGGGACTGAAAATTCCTAAACGTTGGGCATAATCAAGAGACCAATTCACACCAATGTCTTCTATGATTCTGACAGTCGGAACATTCAATGATTTAACCAACGCGTTCCTAAAAAGGATATCACCTTCAAAGGTTTTAGAATGATTTGTTGGTTTCCAGGTTTTAGTTTGCTTGACCTCTTCACCGTCTGGACCTTTTTTAAGTTTAGGTGCATCTTGGCCTTCTGAATCTTCAGCACTGACTTCCTCTTCAAAAACCACAGGGGCATCTAAAATTGGCGTCGCTGGAGTATAGCCCTTATCCAAGGCGGCCGCATAAATGATCGACTTAAAGGAAGAACCAGTTTGGCGAGCAGCTTGAATTGTTCGATTGAATTCTGATTTCTCGAAATTCTTTCCTCCCACCATGGCGATCACATCGTCAGATTGGAGATCCAAGCTTAATAGTGCACCTTCAGATTGCGGTTCTTGCTCTAATGCCAGCTGAAGTTTCGCCTTAAAGTCAGGAAGCTTTATCGGATTTTTTGATTTTGAGGCCGCCAACTTTGCAAGTCTTTCTGAACGAAATTGGGAGTCGACCACTTTTACATCGATCACATCTCCAACTTTAAGTGCTTGAGATGGATTTGCAACAGACTCCCTTTCTGGAGAAACATCAGGATTTGGCTTTCTCGCCCACCTCATGGTATCAATATCAATGATACCCATAGCCCCTGGAACTTTAACGTAAACCAAACCAAGAGAGTCATCGACTTGAGTCACTACACCATGAACAATGGAGTTCTGCTTTAAGCCTTCTGGTAAATCTGGATTTTGTGCTTTTTCTGAATCCCTTTCTGAGACGATTGACATCTCGCCATTCTCGTCAATCAGTCGGGCAGTAGAAATTTCCTCGTGAAGCTTTTTCTTTTCGTCTTCCAGAAACTTCTCGATTTCCAGTTCGGTGATGTTCTTACTTGCACCACGGTATCCTTGGCGCTTATCTAAATCCCTCAGCCCCTTCTCTACACTCTTTTGAGCTTCGATTTGTTTATCAAAATCCAAGCCCGTGTACACACGAAGCCCTTGATCGAGCACAATTTCTTCTGATAGTTTTTTGACCAACATTTGGCGAATGGTTTCGAGATAAAACGGTGCCATTTCTTCATATTTTTCTTTGATAAAAACCTTGATGGGAGATTTACTAGCAGCTTCGGCTTGAGCGGCTTCAATAAATCCTTTTTCCGCCATTTGTCTTAAAACATAGCGTTGTCGTTCCTTCGCCCGCTTCGGATTCAAAACCGGCGAATATCGACTTGGCGCTTGCGGAAGTCCGGCCAACATCGCGGCTTCTCCCACCGTTAGCTTTTCAACGGGTTTATGAAAATAAGTTTCAGCCGCTACGCCAATTCCATAGGAACTCTGACCCAAATAAATTTGATTTAGGTAAAGATACATGATGTCTTCTTTTGACAAACTTTTTTCCATTTTTAGAGCCAAAAGCACATCCTTAATTTTACGCGTAATGGTTCGTTCCGAAGAAAGCATTAAAGTTTTAGCTACCTGCTGGGTGATGGTTGATCCCCCTTGAACCGTGTGCCCCGCTTTGATGTTAACGAGCATCGCTCTAATAATTGCTTGGAAGTTGATACCTTTATGCTCATAAAACTCACTGTCTTCGGCAGCCATAAAAGCCTGCACCACGACTTTCGGGATTTTTTCAAACGGCACCAACACTCTTCGCTCACGAAAGAACTCGCCAATCTTACGGCCATCTTTGGCATAAACATTTGTAACTAATAATGGTTTATAATCTTTGAGAGTCACAACATCCGGTAAACTGTTGCTAACTGACACGACGAGTGAACTAACACCCGCAATTAGTATTACAAAAAATACCGCAAAAATAATAAGGAATTTCTTCATCTAATTTTTCCACCTTGATGGTCCAAGTTTATGGAAAAACCACTAATCTGTCTAGCTGGGTGATAAAAAAGAACACACTGCTGCGAGCGCCCAATAAAATTACGCTTTAGTGCTGGCTCTGGTATTCTTAACTTCGATTTAAAGGACTTAACATGAACTTCGGACGGTTATTCGCCGCCAAGCCTGACATATTACGATACCAACAAATTCTATTGATTTCCCAGCCGATTGGACTCATCGCTGTCAGAGCAAAGGCCGGCAGGTGCAAATGCACTTACCGAGCGCTTACAGGAATCGCACGCCAACCTACGCGCATCATCAATGTCCTCAACAATTGGCGCAGCATCTCCAAAGGTGTTCATTTGGAAGGCCTGTTGATTACTTTGATAACTCAATTGTGCCATATTTAACTGCTGCTCTGCTTGGTTATAACCCGTCTGAGCCTCTTGGTACCTTGCCTGAAAATTCGTGACCAAAGTTTGCATTTGCTGCTGGTTCTGCTGTAAGACGACGAGCGTTTGTTCACTAGTAGCCTGAGAGTCGTCTTTTAGTCCTTGAATCGTTTGATTGAGGACTTCTGGTATGCGCGCTATTTGTTTGTTTAGATTCTCAACGTCAATATTTTGCTTATTGATAGTTTTATTCAACTGTTTGATGGTTGTTGAAAGTCTATTATATTGAGTTTTATAGTTAGACGTGGCATTTCTTAAACAAGAGTCATACTTTGCTTTAAGCTCGGATCTAAAAAACCCTTCCTGGCTCTTTAATTCCCTCTCACCCTGGCGGCGAATACTCTCTTTTTTAGTAAGGTCTGACTCTTGATCAATCTTTGCCTGAAGCTCTTGTTTAAACTTAAAGTAAGTATCGCGTTTAAAAGTCATGGAATCATTCGTTATTAGATCTACGCACGGTTGTATAGAGTCTGTATAAAGACTTCCCAATTGTGATTGAGCGTCTTCCTGTGCGCCCATGGCCGTAACTTTGGCTTGTTCAATTTTTTCAACTTCATCCATTTTTTGAAGTGCTTCTTGTTCTGCTTGTAATCTCGCTCCAGTGATTTTAGCATCAAGCTCAATTTTGACTTTCTTGGCATTCCGCAATTCTTCTTGATAGTTTTTTTTCAGATCAGCAATTTGCTCAGTGAGTTTGTCTTGATCTTTTTCAATCTCACGCTTGTATTCCTGAGCTTCCTTCTTTCCTTTTTGCGCATCTTCACGAAGTTTTTCAAAGTCCTTCTTAATTTGATCGCGCGTGGACTTTGGCATACATTTAAAAGCTGCCGCCCCCTGGCCACCAAGCATAGGTTGGCCCATTCCTCCACCCAATGCCGGCATTACACCGCCTAAGAGGCTACTCAGTGCACCACCCCAGCCTGATGATCCCGAATCTTCGCCACCTTGGGCATTACATTCAGCAGCTTGAATCATACAATTGTTTTTAGTCGTACCACCACACTTTGAGCTAAGATCCTTCTTGAGGGAGTTGTATTCGCTAATACGTTGGTCGCATAATCCAATAAGGCGACTCTTTTCGCTCTCGAATAAGCCACGCGACTCATACTCATCATCCCTGGCGTGTGCATAGCTAAACAAATAGACACTAAGGAAAAATGTAAACAATCTAAAATGTTTATTCATCATATCTCCATCCTATCAGTAGAGATAAGCAAAGTAGAGACCAGAATCGTCACTTCAAATAAATCAGGGACAGTTGTATTAAATTGAAACATATTAAATAAGAACTAAGTCCGAAGTCGAGCTTTGATAAATAGTATTTTAGGCAAAAAAAAGTCCCAGAAAGCAACTCTGACATATAAACCCGGTTTTGTTAAGGTGGGTGACCATTATAGCAATTTTAGGCTTCTCAGTACGTGCTGAGCTTGCACACCATCGCCAGGGACAGTCCCCTTGCTTAGACTTGTAGGGTTTATTACTCATGAGACTTACGCCCTCTGAGACAAACATAGAATAGCGACTTTCTAGATTTTCGTCAATTTATGCCTTCACCACAAACAATTTTTCCGAAGAATTTGTCACGCCTACTTTTAGGTTTTCTACTTATTTGACTTTTATAGCCTCAATTGGAGAATCGACGTTGACTATTTTTGTCATAATGTAGAGAGTTTTACCCTCTTAAGGAGCCCCATGGATTTATTGCTTGCTAACTTAATCAAATGGATCAATCAGTTTATCGAAATTATTCTTCACCTCGATGTTCATTTGGCTGAGTGGAGCCAAATGTTTGGATCATGGCTCTACTTGATCTTGTTTTTGATTATTTTTGCGGAAACTGGTCTTGTAGTGACCCCTTTTCTACCCGGAGATTCTCTGTTGTTTGCGGCAGGAGCGGTCGCAACCGTTGAGAATGCAGGCCTTGATATTAACCTGATGGCAGTCCTTTTGATTGTTGCAGGAATTTTAGGAGACTTTGCTAATTACATGATCGGCAAAAAATTAGGCCCTAAGATTTTTCGAAAAGAAGATTCCTGGCTTTTAAATAAAGAGCATTTAATTCGGACCCAAAACTTTTATGAAAAGCACGGAGCAAAAACTATTATCATCGCCCGCTTTGCTCCGATTATCAGAACCTTCGCTCCCTTTGTTGCTGGAATCGGTAAAATGAAGTACTCCCGCTTTGTTGTTTACAATGCTATTGGATCTATATTGTGGGTTTCCAGCTTTTTGTATGCCGGGTATTTTTTTGGAAATCTTCCTGGTGTAAAGCGAAACTTTCATATTATTATTTTTGCCGTCATAGGATTGAGCTTGCTACCGGTGCTGATCGGTTGGCTGCAAAATCGCAAAGCCAGGTTACACAAAAGCCACAAGTAATATGTGGCCTTCGTCCAATATTGTTTTATATTTTTTTGACGACCCGCTGAGATATTCGCCCAAATATACTTTTTCCGTTATGGTCGAGCATTTCCATGGCAATTGTATCACCAGCTTTCATGAACGGAGTTTTAGTCGCTCCTTCATTAATTTGTTCCAGCATTCGTTTCTCAGCGAGACAACTTGATCCTTTAGCGGGGTCTTCATTAGATACGGTGCCGCTTCCAATAATGGTGCCCGGCTGTAAATCCCGCGTTCGAGCGACATGGGCTATAATTTGCCCAAAATGAAAATGCATTTCTTTAGCATTGGCCTGACCAAAAAATTGATCATTGTATTTCACACTCAGTGGAAGATGCACTCGGCCCTCTTGCCATGCTTCTCCCAATTCATCGGGAGTTACACAAACTGGTGAAAGTGCAGACGCTGGCTTGCTCTGAAAAAAGCCAAAACCTTGTTCCAGCTCACCCGGAATTAATCCGCGCAAAGAAACATCATTGATCAATAAAACTAGTTTAATGGACTTTAATGCAGCCTCGGGAGTAACTCCCATCGGAACAAAACCAGTGACCACTCCAACTTCGCCTTCGAAATCGGTTCCGTGGTTAAAGTCAATTTGAGGAATGTCTTCAGTTGGGGCCAGAAATCGCGCACACTCCCCTTGATAAACTAGGGGTACTGTTTCAAGGGTGGCTGGCAATGGCGCTTTTCGGGCCATGCGAACCAACTTGATGTGTTGAATGTAAGCAGAACCATCTGCAAACAGAAAGGTTCGTGGCACACAGGCACCTACTTCACTCTCCTTAAACTCAAAAGACTGAGGGCATTGGCCTCGATTCAATTGTAAATAAAGTATTTCCAGTTTTGGCTTCACTTCATCCCAATGTTCAATGGCCTCACGAAAATTTGCTGCAACACCAATAGCCTTAACCGCGCGAGTGAGATCACAACTAACAACAACTAATTCACCATCAATAGATTTTGTCGATTTTAATGTAGCTAATTTCATGCAAGGAACTATAGAAAGGCTTTGAGTCAGGTTCCAGCAGTTTTTCTGAAATAGCTCACAAAGAAGTGATGCGTTAGAGTCTCGCTCATTGACATGGAATGAGAAATTTTCTTTAGTTGATCAATTTCTGAGGTGTCTATGAATCAAGAATTCATTTTATACAGCTATTATCGAAGTTCGACAGCCTATCGAACCCGCATTGCCCTTAATTTAAAGGGCATTAAATACACCCAACAGGCTGTGCACCTCTTAGAAGGCGGTGGACAACAGCATTCCCCAGAATACCGAGTCCTTAACCCGGCCGGGGGAGTGCCAACCTTAGTTCATAATGGCAAGGTCCTCAGTCAGTCGTTTGCTATCATTGAATATCTCGATGAGTTGTTTCCGCAACCACCATTATTCCCTGAAGCAGCTTATGATCGGGCGCAGGTTCGCCAGATCTGCGAACATATCAACTGTGAGATTCACCCCATCGCTAATTTAAAAGTCCAACAGTATCTCACTCGCGAGCTTGGTGCTTCTGAAGAACAAAAAACCAAATGGCTTCAGTACTGGATCCAACAAGGAATGGATGCTCTGGAAAAATTATTGGTAAAAACGGCTGGCACCCATGCCTATGGAGACCAATTAACGGCTGCAGATCTGTTTGTGATCCCACAAGTTTTTTCGGCAAAACGCTTTGGTGTTTCGATGAAACCCTACCCAACCATCATGAAGGCCAATGAAGCGGCTATGAAGATTGCTGCTTTTAACCAAGCGCACCCCCATGTACAGCCCGACACTCCTTCAGAGTTATACGGCAAAGTATAGTTACCCCCTCCAAGGGAGTTACCTGCTAGAGTAAAACTAACTTAGCTTTTTTTCAAAACTAATGACTGCCTGTCAAAAAGTTACTCAATAACATGGGCCCGGCATCAAGGTCCAATTCAGTATCTTTCTCATTAAATAGAATCTATCAGTCGCGGAAGTTTTGGCGTAGATTTTGCTTTATAAGACAACAAAAGGGATGTTCCCGTTATAAATCGGGAACTGACTCACACAAATTGGGAACGGTATCCTTTAAATTAAAAAGCGGAGAAACAATGGAGCAGTATCAATTAATCAAGTGCAAATCCCGAACGAATTTATTCCAGATTGGATATATCACAATTGGTATCATTACAGTTTTGGCATTTTTTTCCCCCAGTACCAGGGCAGATGAGACTGCAAGCTCACCGCAAGAGCTATCAAGAAAGCTCCGAGCTTGCGTGATTACTTCCTTGAAATCTGGTAATTTCATGACCAATCCCAAATACGTTATCCAAATGCAGGTAGACATCATTAGACGAAAAATTGTTCTATCCTGTGTTCAGGAAGTAGTGGCAGTGGCTAAATCTAATCCAAGCGGGAGTTTAGACGCTGAACTCCCAGTAGAAATAATGAACGAAGAAATACGCGCCTACATTAGTGCGCCTACCGAATCAATTCAAAACGATTCTGATGCTGATTACGACTACAGGTAGGTTTTTAAATTAGTTAAGTGCCAAACGAGAAATAATTTTTCATCTTATCGCAATTCCTTAGTTAGATTTTGCCTTTTTCAGCGGAATCTAACTACAAGAACAACGGCGGTTACAATCAAGACGAATGACAAAATAGCGGCCGTTGTTAATGATTCACCAAACAGGATAAATGCCGATATCGCGGCCATGGCAGGCTCCAGTAATTTACCAAGGCTCAAGACATGAAGTGGAATGTGCTTCATTGAAAGAGTAAAGATTCCATGCCCTAACAAAGTTGGAAAAATTGTCAGCAAACCAATTCCAATCCAGCCACTACTAGCCACAGGAACTGGCGGGATAACCCCTGATAAAACTGCGGTTAAAAAGAAGAACGCAGAGCCAGCAAAATACATCCGCGAAGCAAAAACGGAATTCGATAAATCTCGACGAGCCCATTTACTGAGGAGGGCATAGGCTGAAAAAGTAATCGCTGCAACAATAGCGACCATATCCCCCGTGATTTCACTGGAGCCTTGTTTTTCTCGTGCCAACAGATAAATGCCCACAAGAGCCAACAGATAAGATACACCCTGCCTGAAAGTCATTTTCTCTTTAAAAAACAACCATGATCCCATCGCCGTTGTTACCGGATTCAGAGAAAAAATAAGCATCAAGTGAGAGATCGATGTGTGGTGTGCGGAATAAGCATAGGAGTATAAATGCACGAAGAACGCAAAACCGGCGGCGATGATTTTACGAAGATCATTCGTACCTACCTTCTCCTTGGGTAAATAAATTTTACTCCACCCAAAGAGAATGGCACCCGCGAATAAGAGCCGCCAGGCCCCTAGAATCAAAGCATCAGTTCCCGACCATCGAATAATGACTGACGCTTGCGAAAGACATACGAGCGCCACCGTATATAACAAATAATACAACTAGCTCTCCTGATCAATCATTAGCTGGCGTCCCAGTGACTTACTCTCGATTTGTTTTTCAGTTTTTGCACCCAATTCTTTCAAGCGCTCTACTTGTCTTAAGAGGTTGCCCTTTCCTGTCGACATACGTCCCAAAACATCTTCATAGGCTTCTTGAGTCTGACGGATTCTCGCACCGATTTGTTCGATACCATCAAGCAAACCAATAAATTTGTCATAGAGTGCGCCACCGGCTTTGGCGATCTCTAAAGTGTTTTTGTTTTGGCGCTGCTGTTTCCATAAAATAGCCACAGTTCTGAGCGTGGTCAGCAAGGTGGTTGGACTGACAATGGCAATTTGTTTGTCCCAAGCTATTTGAAGTAACTCAGGCTTCAAACGGAAGGCCAACGCAAACGCCGGCTCTAATGGCATAAATAACAATGTAATATCTGGCGAGCCTAGCTCTTCAAGCCCATGATATTTTTTCTCGGCAAGACCATCAATATGTTTTTTCAAGGAATCAACGTGTTCTTTGGCCAATCGCTCTTGTTCCGCTGGATTTTCTTCGTTGATATAAGCCTCAAAAGCCTTCAGAGAAACTTTTGAGTCTACAATAAGAAACTTCTCATCGGGGAGTTTTACCAAAACATCAGGGCGCAAATGTCCGCCATCTTCCGCCTTCAAGCCTAAACCCACTCCCTGTAAAATATATTCTTCACCCTCGCGTAAACCTGTGCGCTCAAGGATACTTTCCAGTACAAATTCACCCCATGTTCCTTGAATCTTCACATCGCCTTTAAGCGCGCGAGTGAGGTTTTCGGTTTCAGAACTCATGCGTTGATTGAGCTCAATGAGCTTGGAGATTTCCCCCTTTAATGTGCCCCGTTCAACCCGCTCATTAGAATATGTGTCTTCAACCCGCTTTTCAAAATCTTTGATCTGTAATTTAAAGGGCTCAATGAGCTGCTTGAGGCCAAGCAAATTTTGATCGGTGAATTTTTGACTCTTTTCTTCGAAAATTCGTTGCGCCAAATTTTCAAATTGTTCCTTCATTTGAACTTGGTTTTTCTGCCATTCTTGAGTTTGATTTTGAATCTGCGTCAAGAGCAAAACTTTTTGAGCCTCGAGGCCCCCGACGCGCTTTTGCGTTTCAAGCAAATCATTGCGAAGCTGATCTAGGGCCAGTTGATTTTCTATCAATTGTTTTTCAATCAACGCCTTCTCAGCCTCAACTTTCACTTTTTCAGTGGCATAACCTTGAAGTTCCAGCTCTTTATTCTGATGGCTGGAAATGCGCCGATAAGCCCAAAAGGCCACAACAGTGCCTCCTAATAAAAAACCCAATGCAAAATAAAGATACTCCACTTAAAACTCCTTGTGAGTCTCACAAAATCTGATAATAGAATGGGTTTTAGCAACTCTTTTGCATTGCGATATTTTGGAGGAACTATGTCGGCTTCAGTAAAGGGCGAAAAATGGATCAGCATCAAGACCTATGAGGACATCAAATTTGAGAAAACCGAAGATGGCGTTGGGAAAATTACGATCAACCGACCCAAAGTTAGAAACGCTTTTCGCCCTAAAACTGTGATGGAAATGAAAGAAGCCTTTGATATCGCTAGAGAAGATGCCTCTATCGGTGTGGTGATTTTGACTGGAGAAGGTCCCGATGCTTTTTGCTCTGGTGGCGATCAAAAAGTTCGTGGAGACAAAGGTTATGTTGGTCACGACGGAGTGCCTCGATTGAATATCCTTGATGTTCAAAAGCAAATTCGCCAAATGCCAAAACCCGTTGTGGCCATGGTTGCTGGATATGCCATTGGTGGCGGCCACGTATTACATGTCGTTTGTGATCTTACTATTGCCGCTGAAAATGCTAAATTTGGCCAAACTGGTCCAAAGGTTGGTTCTTTTGATGGTGGCTTAGGTAGTAGCTATTTGGCTCGCATCGTTGGCCAAAAGAAAGCCCGTGAAATCTGGTTCCTCTGCCGCCAGTATGATGCTCAACAGGCTCTCGATATGGGTCTTGTTAATGCCGTTGTACCACTTGAAGATTTGGAAACTGAAACCATGAAATGGTGTCGCGAAATGCTTCAACACTCTCCTTTGGCACTTCGTTGCTTGAAGGCTTGCTTGAATGCGGATTGCGATGGCCAAATGGGCTTATTGGATCTCGCTGGTAATGCAACATTGCTTTATTACATGAGTGAAGAAGCACAAGAGGGTAAAAAGGCTTATGTTGAAAAACGTAAACCCGATTTTTCTAAATTTCCTCGCCTTCCTTAATTGATTCAGTGAGACTACTTCTATGAAGCCTTGGCTACTTGCATTTAGACCAAAAACTCTCACCGCCGCAGTCGTTCCCATTGTTGTTGGAACGACCCTAGTATTTGCAATGGGCTATCCCGTTCATCATTGGATTAGCTTATGCGCCTTACTTTCTTCCGTGTTCATTCAAATCGGAACTAATCTCATTAATGATGCCATGGATTTTATAAAAGGTGCAGATACCGAGGAACGCATAGGCCCCTCAAGAATTACTCAGCAAGGCCATGCCAACTTCAAAACTGTTTTTTCGTTGGGAATTTTGTTTTTTATACTGGCGTTGGTTATCGGAATCCCATTAGTGATTCATGGTGGCTGGCCTATTGTAGCTATCGGCATCTTGTCGCTTATTTGCGGTTATGCTTATACGGGAGGTCCTTTTCCGCTGGCTTACCGGGGATTAGGTGATGTTTTTGTCATTTTGTTTTTTGGTCTGATTGCCGTTGGTGGGCTCACTTACCTTCAAACTGGAGAATGGCATATTGAAGCTATAATGGCAGGCCTCCAAGTTGGAAGTCTGGCCACGGTACTCATTGCCATCAATAATTTCAGAGATGTAGAAGGCGACAAAAAGGCTAACAAAAAGACGCTTGCCGTGCGCTTTGGATCGACTTTTGTGCGCTGTGAGATTGCCGGTCTTATCGTGCTTAGTTTTTTAATTAATATTTATTGGTGGCTCGAAGGATTCAAAGTCCCAGCCCTATTAAGTCTGCTGGCTCTTCCAATGGGTGTGATCGTAATCAAAAATATTCTGACCGAAGATCCTTCGCCGAAGTACAATAAATTTTTGGCCCAATCCGCATTGCTCCATATTTTATTTGGCAGCCTGCTCGCCATTGGATTTTCATTGTGATGGAACTGCGATTTCATCGCTATCACCTGCCCTGGCCTAAGCAAAATTCAAGATCACATACAGGAGAAGGCTTACTTCTCCAATACAACCTCGATGGAACTCTTGGTTATTCCAGCCTTCATCCTTGGACCACATTAGACGATCTTGCCGTCTCTGAACAAATCCGCCTTTTAAAACTCGGAACACCAACTTCACAAATGAAGATTGCTATTGAATTAGCGCACAAGGACGCTACTGCTAGGATCACTAAAAGCGGCGGGGTTAAGTTTCTTCCGGAGATTAAAAATCACTTTTTAGTTCTCGAATCGGAACTGACTCTTGACCAGACTAAAAGAGGGCTACCTCACCTCAAAATCACGAATGAAGCTCAACCTATTATTATAAAATGGAAAATATCACCAGCCAACTCGCTGAGAGTGGCGAAGGCTCTGAATCAAATCAATGAAGAATTCCCTAACATTCGCTGGCGTCTTGATTCTAATGCCTTGTTTGGCTTTTCAGAAATTATTACTTTTTGGAGACAGCTCAGCTCTGCCACTCATAAACAGATCGAGTTTATTGAGGACCCTTGCCTTTATGACCGCTTCCCTTGGAATGACCTGGAAGCCAATGGCATTCCCCTTGCTATTGATTTTGAAGCTAGCAGATGGATTAACACAACTCCAGAGTTCTCTCCCACGGATTCAGGAAAGACAACTTTAGTCTTCAAACCGGAAGTTCAGGATATGAGCTTCTGGCACAAGTGGCTCTTAGCACATCCCCATAATTTCGTGATCACAAGTTACCTTGGTCACCCCGTTGGTTTACTTCATGCTTTGTGGGTCGCTGAAACTTTCTATATCAACTTCCCAAAACTTTTAAAAACTTGTGGTCTCAACCTCGCTTTGGCTTCTCAACACCTAAAAAATATTTGGCCTGCGCTCTCTCAAAATGTTAGCACTGGAAATAACTGGCAAGGTATTCCCTCTCTGGGCATAGGTGAAACAGCAATGATGGAGGAGCTACAATGGAGCTCAATTGGCACGCCATAGTTGAATCTAACCTGCATCAAATTTTTCTAAACCCTACGTTAACTCAAGAGCTAAAGACCCGACTGGAAAAGCCTACACTAACTCACGAGAGCCACCAACCCCTGGTTTGGATTATGAGTTCAGGAACCAGTGCGACTAGTATCCTTAGCTATAAGCTTATTGGTTTAAGTCGAAGCGCCCTCTTGGCTTCAGCCAAAGGAGTTAACCAACATTTAGAGATCACAGCTTCTGATCGGTGGCTTAACGTCCTTCCCTTGTTTCATGTAGGTGGACTTAGCATATTCTATAGATCTTATTTATCTTCTTCTGAATGCATCAATTTATGGAGTCCTTCATTCAAATGGAATCCGGAGCATTTTGTTGAGTTATCCAAAGCGAATCGCATCACTCTCACATCTCTTGTGCCCACTCAAGTTTTTGATTTGGTCCAACAACAATTAGAGGCACCCTCTGATTTGCGCGCTATCGTTGTGGGTGGAGCTCGTCTCAATGAAGAACTCTATCACAAAGCTCGCGGACTCGGGTGGCCTCTCTTACCGAGCTTCGGAATGACGGAGGCAGCTTCGCAGATTGCAACAGCTCCCTTGGAGAGCCTCGCCTCAACGACAGCTGTTTTTCCACCACTTCAGATCCTCTCCCATTTTAAGACAATGACCGATGAAGCACAGCGGCTCTATATTTCCGGCCCAAGCTTGATGGAAGGTTACTATTCAATCACTGAAGGTACCAATAATCTGTGGAATGCCGGGAGAAACTTTGGTGAGTGGTATGCAACTCAAGACTGTGCTGCTCTTGAGAACAAAAACATTTCAATCCTCGCTCGAGTTGATGAAGTTATCAAAGTTCGAGGCGAAAATGTAAATATCGCAACTCTCCGAAACCGTTTAGAGAGTTTTCTCAGTGAAAGTCATTTAGAACCCAATTGCACCATTGTGGCCACTCTGGATGCTCGAATAGGCCATAAGTTAATCCTGATTGGTGAACCAGACTTCAGTTCTCTATCGAATATTGCCAGAATTTTTAATGAGAGGGCAATTCCCTTTGAACGCATAGAAACTATTATTTCGAATACCCCTCTGCCTCGCACCCCCCTCGGCAAAATCTTTTATTCTCGTTTAACTGAAGTCGCGAACTCAAAAGTAGGTTCTCCTTAATGACTCGATCATTGAAAGCAACTTTGCTCCTTTCGCTATTGGTTCATATTTTGTTTTGGATAAACTTAAAAGTTGCTCATCAGCTGGCGGCTAAAACCATCGCCCTACCCCAAGAAATTGAGATCCTTCCTCTCAAACGAAATGAAACTAGCAATGGAACGCACCCTAAAGGTGCAAAGCTCAAGAAAATGACTCAAAAAAGTCTAGGCCAAAAACGCTTTGGCCCTCATCTCTTTGAACTCTCACCCAGAGCAGCCTTACAAGGTGGTGATTCCCTCAGAGCCTTTGGCAATGAGACTTCAAAAGGCCCTACCGCTGGTGGCTACGGTGATAGTGAATCTCTTCAAGGGGTTCTTTTAAGAAGCCACCCTCTTGAAAATCTAGCAAATCTGATTGTTAATTCACTGAGCTACCACCAAATTTTAGTCGAGAATAACGTGGAAGGAAAAGTGAGCATAAATATTGAGTTAACTCCTCAGTTAGAACTCGTGCGGTGGGATAAACCAACGGGCACAAACGAAACACTCTCCGCTTATGTTCTTGTCAATTTAATCGCTTTATTCGGAAAAGAATCGCTAAACCATGAAGTCCAAAAATCCAACAAAGATAACTTGCAAATCCGCCTTAATTTCTCATTCAAAACTCAGGGTAATTATCCTGGAATTAGCACGAAGGACTTTGAAATTGTTGATCCAAGTATTTTTGTAAAATTCGTTGCCTATCGAGAGCCTAACTTCATTCGGTGGCTCAATGAAAACTTGCCTGTTGTTCCTATTCCGGGAGGAGTCATTATCAATATTGTTGCTGTTGCTAAACTCATTGAGGATTGGGATAAAGTAGACCCCGAAACTCGGCGACAACAGCTCTACCAGCATTTCACTGAGGGGTTAATTCACAAAGCCACTAGGTGATTAAGCTCCGAAACTTATTTTGTATCAAAGGATAACTTAAAATGTGACTTTAGTTCAGCTTCAATTTCGTAAATTTCATCGTAAAGCAATTGGCCAATCTGATCCGCACTTAAACCACCAACGTATTTAAAACATCCTTTATAAAAAGCTTCAATGTCATCGCCCCAATCACTCCAATGGTGTTTAAATAAAGCTATACTCATTGAGTTCGACGACAATTCTTCGGGAGTCCCAGTTTGGCAATTAATATATTCGAGTTGCTCATCAATGCTTTCAGGCGACAAGCCCATTGAAACAATACAATCTTGAGCCAAAACCATTTCACTGACATGTAAGTATTCACCTAGCAGCTCCCAAAATTGAAGACCTTCAGGGCCTCTATCACTAGCACAAAAGTAAGAGGTGCAAACTGAACCGCGGTATTTCCAAATTCCACACTGCTGTTTTATTTTGTCATAATAGGGGCAGAGAAATTCTTCTTTATTTCCAAAATCCTCAGCGTTTCTATTATTAAAATTAACCTGATATGCAACTGGTACAAAGATTCCCATCGGCAGCGCATACTCGCGATTCCTGATTTTCTCTCTTAGAAGTTTTTTCATCGAGGGTGCCACCCATTCAGCTTCTAACAAGGCCCCCACCGCGTAATTCGGCAAATAGGGATGGAAGGTACAGCACTTGAGGTCACTACGGTAAAACGGCAAATCGCCCCGGCAGTCTTTAGAGCAAAGACAATCGCCACAAGTTGCTGTTTTTTCTTCGACACTAATGTCCCCAAAGATCCTATCGAGGTATTGACTTAAAATTGGAACGCAGACTTCACTCAGCTTCATAGACCTTACTGTTTATCATATTGAAGCAGCAATAACCATCACATTAATAAGTTGAGTGTAATTGTTTGATTTTGAACATCTTGATACTTTCATTAAATTTGCGCCACATAAAAAGACGTTGTGGCCGTTCAAATCCATCTTGGTCTTGATCCTAATAACAAGATTTTGTGACAATGACTCAAGTTGGTCCAACCAACATATCTAACTCTCTTATTTTCATTATTTTTTTGTTAAATTAGTTGCATGGGGGTCATTGTGTTAACAAGAGAAAAGATTCTCGACATTTCACTACATTGTCGACACCACAAACTTAGATTAGAGCAGCCTTTAATTAATTCAAAGGGTAATGTAACAGCTTATGTTCTTACAATTCTCTTTATTTCAAGCATCTTTGTGACTAGTCTTTATCGAAGCCTCAGCCATGAAATGGATTCCGAAGAGCGAATCAACTCATCAGATGTTTATGACATCGCAACGAATGCTCTACTTGATTACGTGATTGTTTCCGTCAAATCCCAATGGTGTATTGGTTCGAATTGGATGAAGGAAGACTGTACTAACAAGCAACTGAGCCATCCCCGCTCTATCCGACGCATGCTGATCTCCGAAAATAATATTATGTCGATGGGTGATTATTTCATCAGAAATGTCATTGAATTTAAAACCGAATCCACTGCTAACTACCCCAGCTGTGTCTCTGGCCTCCTCACTAAGCCCCAGAAAAAAGACTTGGCAGATTGGAAAGACAAATGGCTCAAATGTATTCGACTTCCCTCTATTGTTGCTGGAGGTCCAAGCGCCATTCAGATGACAATTTCAGATCTCACAAAACTTCCTTCTAACCACCCATTAAGTAAGTTGTTTTCAAACGACTATTTTAAACAAAGCGATCTTGAAAAAGCCATTGTTACCGTCTCTCAAATCACGGCTGGCAAGCAGTTTCCGCGAAATGGCCGAGAAATCACGCTTGATGTGCGAATCGAGGTATTTAGAAAAAGCACCAGCTCCCCCGCGGGTAAAGTGGTCTCAAAAGTTGAAGTCATACCTTCTGAACTAAACCATTTTGGATTAATTTTGGCCGGTGATCTTTTTATGGATGGTAGCTCACAAATGAAAAAAGGTGGTTATATCCCGATTGCCAAAGATGATTCTTCTTGGCCAGGCATCAATTTTGATAGTCCGATTTATATCGATGGAAATATTATAGTCCCAGACGAAACAAAAAAGGATTATTCGTCGTTTGTTCGATTCAATTCTAATGTTTATTTAAGCACAATGACCAGCACAACCAAGGAAGATGGAGCCATTTGCCAAGGCTATTCGGGAGATAAATGTAAGTACTTTGTGTCGTCAGTGACCAATAAGTTGATCGATTATATGGGAGGATTTGCCAAAGGTGTTGATCACATGCTTCAGGATGAGGGCGTAGATTATATTCCTGGTCCTGTCTTAAAGGGCAAAGCTGACGGCGACAGTAATAAAGGCTCAGGAGTTCAAACTTGTTCTGATATCCAAAAGTCTCTAACCGATTTTCGGTACACCAATAATAATAAAATGATGGTCCTTCAGGATCTTACCACACCAAACCAATATACCTTAATGTGGGCAAATAATGGAGCTTCCACCTTCAAACTTAAAAGCCTCAATCGCTATTCAACGCCCCACAATGATATCCCAAGAGGTGAGGAAGCAAAGTGTTACGATAAGCAAACTTCAGATGTACGTTTAATGCGCCCCCATATTTGGAACAATAACAACAGCAAAAAGATTCCAGGACGCCGAAATAGAAAAAATCGTCTTGAACCCGTACAATTACTTCCAGCATACAATCTCTATACCCTTTCCGGAGTCGATTTGACGGATACCGCCTCCTCTCTGAATCAAGACTTACTAATCCAGTCGCCAATGGCGGAATTTGACAGCGATGCTGGAAAGACAGTTCGTAATACTCTTAAAAAATGTCCAAAGAATCGAACGAAAGATCAGCTTGACGCCATTGATGGAGACTTTAAGGAAAAAGCGGCAGCCGTTGCTAACACAGAATATGGAATTGTACTAAAAGACTCCAACAATGTTCAACAAACACTGACCAATCAGACGAATGCCCTTAAGCCAGAAGACAGGCCGGAGATCAAACCAACAATGACCAATAGTTCTTATACGGGTGTTATAGACTATCTGGCAAAGATTTTCCCAACTACAGACGTTGGAACGATGTATGTTGCCAAGTCTCTGATGGCCATTAACACAAAACTTGTTTTCCAAGGCATCAAAGATGGACTCATCGAATCACTGCTTGAAGAATTTGACGAAAACGTCGACGGTACTTTTTCTTTCAAGACTAAAAAGCAGCTCACTGAAATACAAACAGCGATTATGAATCTTTTAGGTATCAATGACCCAAGCCAGGAAGAGGCTGCAGTTTCCAAACTTAAAGTAGATCTCAATGATCTAAATACCCAGATGGCGACACTTGATGCGAAAATCGCAAGCACCTCTAAAACCATCGACGTGACAAGTTGTACTACGGATCCAGTCACCCTTGTCGAAACTTGCCCAACCTCCACGGTCACCAATCCTGACTATACCGCTCTGGTAAGCCAGAAGAGCAAGCCTCAAGCACAAATCGATGATTTGCAGAAGAAATTAAATGACTATTATTACCTGGTAGCCCGAATAAGCTCAATTCAGGCTCTCCAGGCCACTATGGCAACTATCCAAACTGATTTGATCGATTTAATGGGAGCAGATGGCCTGGGACGAAGCTTTTCCCTTGAAGAAGTAAAAGGCATCAATGCCAAAATACAATCAGTTGAGAAAGAGTTCTTTGCTCCGAACGTCTTGAAAATGCGTATTAATCTTCCTAAAATAACAAACCAGTTTGTCACTGAGTTTTTAGTGCGTGTTGACGCTTTTGACCCTTCTTATGTGTACACACAGAAGCCGGGAATCACCACGGCAGCAGGGTGCGCAGCCCTTGAAGCAGAAGCCGGTGTGGTGGCCATTTGGGCGCTATCCGCTGCAGGAACCCGTACTTGTATTGAGCTTCGCTCTACTCGCTTAGATAAAAATGGAGATTTTCCAAATCCTGGTTACAATGTTTTCAATTACCAGTTTAAGAAAACCGCTTCTGGAACTACTTCAAATATTTCCCCGGCCATCGTCACGGATCCTGACGTGGTTACTAACTACATTAAATCCTATAAAGATTTCGCACTTTATAAGCACCCAGGCTTTAATGAGTTTAAATGTAAAATATCTTCGACCAAAGCTTTTGTACCTGATGAGCTTCCAGCACTTGATGTCGCTGCTGAAAACCACGATCTGGATGGTGACAATAGTCTTTCAGAGCAGGGTATGATGTCCGATAAATTTGTATCCCAAACAAATCATAGTTGGTTTTTCTCATTGGATGACCCATTCATGGATGTAGCGAATGCGTCTTATGACCCGAATAACCCAGATGCATTTCTGGATATAACTGTCGATACGACTGGTCCTGAATTTCCAGTAAAATCTATTATGTCTCGCTGTGTGATTAGGAGCCAGGTAAAGTTTGTCGCCGGCTTTTATGTTTGCCGGGAGCTTCTCATCGAAGGAGGGCGATCGGCGCCCCTTGAATTAGCTGGTTCTTTTATTGTTGGCCGCCTAGTCATTCCTGACACCACCATTGCGCAAAATGGTCTCTACTTCAGGAACATTTACCACCAAATTAGTGTCAATAAATTCAGACAGGTCAACCTTCTGGATACCGAGGCCAATTGCTATAACAATATTTTGCAACCAATTTGGTATGCCAACTTATCAGATGCAAACCAAGCGGTCCTGGATCGTTGTGTACCTTCAACATTCCGAGACGAAGCTCAAGCATTTACATGGAACTTAGTGGACCCTGACTGTGGTGTTGTGGATAAATTCACCGCTTCCGGAAATTCGGCTGTTATCTCTGAACGGATGGTTTGTAAAGATGAGGTCAATCGGTATTTCATACTAGAAAAAGGCAGAGGCCGCCTGTGATGAACTCTAACAAAGGTTTTTCAATCATAGAGGTTCTCGTTGCGACGGCGTTACTGTCGATTGTAGGAATGGGCGTGGCCACCTCCATGAGCAACTATTTCAGTGACTTTTCTCGAACAAGAACGACTTCTGCCCGAAATCGCTACTTGAACAGTATAGTCTCAATGCTTGAAGTTCGTATTGCTCAGATGGATGTGTCATTTGACCAAACCGCAACCATCAACAAAGATTATTCAACTTTTCCATATTATTGGAACGCTGACTATGAACTCGTTACCAATGATGAATGTACAAAGACTTTGTTTAAAGGCGCATTAACCTGTCCACTTCAAGGGCGTATGAACTACCTAATCAAGCCTATTCCTGGTGTACCTAATATGTTTGAAACTTATATATATTTTTATCACCCAGAATTAAATGCTGGTTTGGTAAGAGAGTTTACTTACTTTTTGTCCGTCAAATAGAGAGGAAAAGATGAGGTATTTTGAAAACAACAAAGGTTACTCTCTGATCGAAGTGTTGGTTGCCATCGGCATCACTTCAATCATCGTGGCCGCTGGTGGTCATATGTTGGCAGATGTTTTTATTCAGTCCAAGAAGGCACAACTCGCCACAGATGTTCTGGACGATCTAAGTGTCGCTTCCAAATTCCTTGATAAGGATTTCGCCGGAGCAGGGGTTAATCTCAATACAGCTCTCATTTTAGATATCAATCAGAGGGATTTCTTTTCGTACATGCCCTATGCTCCTTCGGCTGGAGTTAATTTGAATGACGTACGAAAAATCATACTATCTCTGGATACAACAAAATATAAAGGGGCAGTTAATGAATTTGTCTTTTTAGTATCAGACAAAAGTTGGCCCATTCCCTTAATGTTTAGCCCAAGAAAGGGCTACCTTAGTGGGGGAGCCTGCAAAGAAGCAAATTCTCTAACTTATAATGGAAATTGCCTTTTCGACCAAAATATAAAACCCGAGGCTGCTATTGAGTTTGGTGCCGATGTTTTAACTGCCACTAAAGATACTTTCTATTTTTTTCAACTTCCAGAATATTTCAGTCCAACGGCATCGCCAAAAAAACTTATTTCCTATTCCTTTTTAGCACCTCCCAATGCGGACACTTTGGGTTCTGTTGCCGTAAACAACATTGGCATTAGTAGCACAACTTCAACGAGCACCTCTGCTATGCAGAGTAACAGATATACTACAATTGTTTCCACCCATCCCAACGGAACCTTGCCAGCAACACTTGACCAATACCTTAAAAAAATTCCTTTCTATGCCGGAGAGGGCACTTCCTTTAATGTGTCGAAAGTCAGGCTGATCAAATATCTGGTTGAAGCCAGAAAAGTTGCAGGCAGAGATTCTGCGGGACTTTACCGAATAGAACTCGAGCGCATCACCGATACTTCATTTAAGGCCAAGTCTTCAACTTTAATTGCAGAGGGTTTTGATGCACTAACGCTCACTCGAAAATATATCAGTGATCCAATTATAAACATCACCTTTGACCGTCAATTCAAACTAAGTGGTAAGTCGCAAGGAGAATTTTAATATGTTTAAAATCACTCAGTCCCTTTTTATCTTGATACTTTTTGGTTTGAGTTCTCCATCTAGCTTTGGTGCTGGCCGAGATATTATTATGAAAACATTCACGGTCACCAACGAAAAGACCTCGTCTGAACCAGTTGAACCTCAGGCTCAAATTAAGGTTCGAATTAAAATGAAATGCGCGGGCGCCAACCTACGATCCATAGCTAACCCCTTAGCTCGAAATGGATTTTTAATACCAAAAATAATTCTAACAACGCCAAACAACAAACGACGAGTCTTCACTCTGGATCCAGCGGCATCAGGCGACAGAAAAGTACCTGGTTGGTTGGCAAATTCTTCAACTTTGTTGTCTGATGAGATCAATCAAAGTGGCTATGTATTTGCTTGCAACTCTAAAGAGGACCCCAGTTGCACAAAGGGCACGGGTCGGGCCTATCGCACCGTTAAATCACGTTATGGATATCTTACCGTCACTCTTCCCCTAGATTCTGGAGATGTTGATGACATTTTTTCCAATCTGAACTCAAACATTGAACACCCAAAGATTAAAGTGGAATTCACTCAAAACCTGGCCAAGCCGCGGGTTCATTCAGAATATCGTGGACATGCTGGCTTACTGACTTTTGCTCAAAGTGCTGCCAAATGGGATGCTAACGGTAGAGAAGTAACAATAACCACAACAATGTTTGTCGAAGAGGGTTACTGTGGCTGCTACCATTCTCCTTTACTTATGTACTTCGATGAGGATCGCTCTGATTATAGTGGTATAGCTAACTTTAATTTATTTGGCAGTCCTGGTTTGGTTTACTGGCCAGAGAAGACCTCAAAAGCCCACTTTTTAGCTATGGATAGAAATAATAATGGAAAGATTGACTCTCAAGAGGAACTTTTCGGAAATATTGTCGGCGGGATATCCAATGGATTTGAAGTTTTGGCAGAGCTTGATGAAAATCAGGATAATGTCATTGACGAAAAAGACCCGCTGTTCAAAAAACTTTTGCTTTGGAATGACAGTACCGGAACAGGAGAATGTCTCAAGAAGGACCTCTTTCCTCTCGCTAAGAAGGGTGTTCAGTCGATATCATTAAAATACACTTCTTTCATTCGACCCTTTGGAGGAAGAGCTGAAGAGCGCGCCGAAGCGACTTTTTTGTTTGACCCTATCCCAGATTCGACAACCCAAGCTAACAAGATTCTCAGAGAAGGGAAGATCATCGACGTTTGGTTTAAGCGACCAACAGTTCTCACTAGCCGCTAGCCTCACACGAAATACTATCAGGGAGATTTTTCTCCCTTTGGTAGCTTTTCGCCAATGTCTTTGTGAGTGAATTCCTGACCGTCGTAGCGGAATACTTGAGGTTCTCCATCCATGACCGTTACCAAGCAAACGGGTCGGCTCCAGATTTTAAAGACATTTTGCAACGTTTGGCTCATATAGTCCGGTTGCAAATCGATCCCCTCAAACATATGCTCTAGTAGCAATTCACCACGATTTTCGAAATTGGCATTTTGCACTCGAATGATTGGCTGACCGAAATTGGTGAGCTGAAATAGCAACTTTGCCTTTATAGCCTTAAAATCCCGAGTGTCTATTTCGAAACGCTGGGTCTTCTGATTAAATCGATAGACAAAAAATTTGTTTTGAATACAAAACTCTTCTGTCATGAATTCATCAAGAAAAGTGACATCGTTATAAATTTTGCGAACTTCAAATATTTTCTGTCGACCCAGCCCTAATTTGCGGTCCCAGTTCTTCTTTTCTCGAAGATCATCGCAGCTTTCCCAATCGCGGCCAAACTGGCCTTTATTCCAACGATCTTCAATATTGCGCATGAGTTCAATGCCTACTTTATAAGGATTGAATCCGTTGGGCTGCATCGCCATGGTCCCACTATGATGATCTGCAAAATCAATAACTTCAGAATCTGAAAGAATGTGCTCTGTCATAATTTTAGAGTGCCAATAGCTAGCCCAACCTTCATTCATCACCTTTGTCATGCCCTGTGGTGCAAAGTAATAGGCCTCATCCCTGATAATGGAGAGCACATCTTGTTCCCAATCTTCGAGGGGTGCATAATGCAGGAGAAACTTCAGCACATCTCTTTCAGATTCAACGGGAAACTTGCGCTGGTGTTTTTCCATTTCCTCCATTTTTTTCCTCTGCTGATCACGCACGAATTCGGGTGGATTAATATAGTCACGCATATAAGGACGGGTGACTTTCAACAGGTGGTTGTCATCAATCCCTCTTTCAGGCGTTGCTTCCATCGGTCGTGTTGTCGACTTTTCAACATAAGGACTATGGCGATCGATGAGATTTTCCAAGCTGAGGCAAACATCAATAAAATTTTCTACTCGATTCTGTCCGTACTTGTCGATATATCTGCGAATACGGGTGGCATGATTTGCCATCTGGTCCATCATCTTGCGGTTGGTATGCTGGAACCAGACGTTGTTCTTGAAGAAATCGCAGTGGGCGTAGACGTGGGCGATGACCGTCTTCTGGTCCACCTCCATGTTGTCCCGAAGCAGATAGGCGTAACACGGATCATT
>CAZYOE010000010.1:0-59814 GCA_964648725.1 uncultured Pseudobdellovibrionaceae bacterium
GCCACTTAAAAAGTAACACTTTTTGCGTCACCCCACTCAAAGTTAGAGACCCCAAAATGTTAGTCCAAAGCTGAAGACTAAATAAGAGAACTATTAATACCCATTTAATGGCTATCTGCATACAGACAGGGACCTTCTGCAAAAATAAGGCTAGGAATCAACGACGAGTTAAGCTGATTCTGAGTCGATGGTTCTTCTTTTTGGTACAAAACACGTGAGTTCAATCATGCAAATCATCACTAAGGTCTTGAAAGTTCCAAATATAATAGGGAAGTCCCAAAGGGCATGACATTTTTTTGACGTCGCGCTTAAGAGTTCTAATGAGCACGCCGATGTCACTTAGGTAAGACTACGCAGAGTTAAAAAAAATTGTCACTCCATCATTTAGGAGGCGCAGTGAAGTCACTGTCTATCAATGCAAAACTAGTTTTGGGAAATCTCAGCTATTCAATTCCAATCCTGGTACTCATTCAGCAAATGGTGAGTGTTTATCAAGGTAATATCCAATTCGCAGAGTGGGAAAAAAAAGGGATGGTTTATCAATCCGCGCTAGAAGACACTTTTGAATACGTAGGACGGCATGCCTGGCTTGCCCAGCGCGCACATCATGGTGATATTGGGGCTCAAAATGAAATGAAGATGGTAGAGACAAAGGTTGATGATTCCATTCGAAAAATGGAAGCTGCCCAGGCAGACGTTGGAGAAGACTTGCAGTTTACAGCTGAAGGGCTCGGAAAAAGGCAACGCGAACACTTTCAAGTTCCAACCTTCAAACGGGAATGGCAAGAACTTAAACTTTCTACACTCTCCTTGAAACCCTCCGATAGCATTGATAAACATAATCACTTAATTGCCGACATTCGAAATATGATCACCCATTCCGGTGATACGTCGAATTTGATTCTTGATCCCGACTTGGACTCCTATTACCTCATGGATGTTACCTTACTTGCACTGCCGCAGTTGCACGACCGGCTCTTGGGAATCATCATTCGTAGCGAGCAAATCATTCGAGGTCGAATGGTCACTGTTGAAGATATGAAGTGGTTGACCACCACCTCTGCCTTTCTAAAACAATCTGATCTCGATCGCATCGCCGCCGACATTCAGACCGCTCTCAATGAAGATAAGAACTTTTACGGTGTGAGCCAATCGTTGCAGGGTCGAATGGGGGGTGAGGCCGAAAGTCTCAAGAGGCAAGTGGAACCACTCATTGCACTGCTCGATCAATTGAGTTCATCTTCTAATGTGACTATGAGTGCCAGAGAATTATTAGCTCTGGCTGAAGGTGCCTATCAAACAAGTTTTAGTTTTTGGCGTAATGGCGCAATCGAGCTGAACAAATTTCTCGATATCAGGATCGCGGATCAAGTGGGGCAAAAGAATAGAAGTTTGACCTACGGGATTATGGCTTTAATTGTGGCAACTCTTCTTTCAACGTTTTTTGGAATAAGTGTGCGCCGAAGTATCATTAATAGCATTCAATCAGTAACTCGACGCTTGTCTTTGTCTGGAGACGAAGTCACAAAAGCAAGTCAAGAACTATCACGGGTTTCTATGTCAATGAGTTCCTCTTCTCAGGAACAAGCCAGCACCATGGAAGAAACTTCGGCCTCCCTTTATGAAATTCGGCAAATGATTACCAGCAACATCAATGCTGCGGAGTCTTCTGGAAGTTTAGCGCAGGAAGTGTCCGCACTGGCAGATGAAACCGCCAAGTGGATGGATGAATTGAAAATGGCCATGAAGTCGATATTTGATTCCAATGAGCGTATTTCTGAATTGGCAAAAATTATTCAAGAGATCGGCGACAAAACCGAAGTGATTGATGAAATCGTTTTTAAAACACAGCTTCTGTCTTTCAATGCCTCGGTCGAAGCCGAAAGAGCGGGTGAGCATGGTCGCGGTTTTGCGGTAGTCGCCCAAGAAGTAGGGAACCTTGCACAAATGAGCGGAGGCGCAGCAACGGAAATTGCTGCCATCGTTAAAAACAGCATCAGAGAAGCTGAAGCCGTCTCGACTGAAAACAAAATGCGGGTGCAAAAAGGCGAAAGCCTAGCCCACGAGACTTCGCTGCGCATGACGGGTGTTATCGTTAAAATGAATGAGATCTTACATAGTATAAAGGGTATCGCCAAGGCGAGCCGTGAGCAAGGTGATGGGGTTAATCAAATTACAGTTACAGTTGAAAATCTCAATCAAATCACACAACAAAATGCCGCCTTGGCCGAAGAGTGTTCAAGTTCGTCGGTAGAGTTAGCATCGCAAGGGGAGGGGTTGGTGAACATCATCAATGAAATGATCACTCTAACAAATAGTGGAAAAAAGAGGGATGTGCCTGAAAATATACAGGCGAGTCAGGCTCAAACTCAGGCTCCCAAGAAATATCACACCAACCCGGATAATGCGTCATTCGTATCCCGACATAAATTGAAATCGGCACCCAAACATACTGATTCGGAGTGGGAAAAAATCGGGTGAGAATCTAAGATAGATTTTGCTGAAAAAGAGCCAAATTCAAGGCGCCAAGCTTCAGTTCGAACGAGGCGTAGTTCCCCTACGTTGAGTGAGAGATGAAGTGAAGGCAACGCAGAAGTTGGACTTTTTCAGCGGAATCTAAGATAAAGTCTGTCTGTCATAAAAGTCGCCTTTGTGATTCGAAAAGCAGAGAGCTGGTTCTCGCCATCTGAAACACCGTTGGTCGCGTCAATAATGATTAAAATGATCCTGTAGGAAGTTCTCTGGTAGAACCTGTACCACGGAGCTAGGACTAAGGTGAAGTCTCTTGACTTTAAATCAAGGTTTCATTGTGCGGACCTATGATTTTCGTAATAATGTAAATGAGATGAAAACGCGCGAGGTATCTATGGGCAAGCTACTCCATTTTCTTGTGGTTGAAGATGAGACCGATATTGCTGATTTGCTTATCTTGCTGTTATCGCAAGAGTTCAGTGCAACTTTTAGTTATGCTCAAGGCGGCTATGATGCGATTGATCTCATCGAAAAAAATCCTGCTCAATACGATCTTATTTTTTGTGATTATAGAATGGTTCACGGAAATGGAGATGTGGTCATCGAGTTTCTTAAGAATAAAGGGCTTGCGATTCCATTGGTATTGGCGACCTCTGATGATAGAAGTGACCATTTAAAGATTCTCAGTCAATCCAACATTGGCTACATTCAAAAACCCTTCGATGATGTAAAGATCCGCGAGGAAGTCCGGCGATTATTGATGAATGAAAATCAGCAAGAAGATAAGGTTGAGTATGTTCCAATCTCTGTGGCGACCTTGGCGCGGATTAATGATATAAAAAGTAACTTGTATATAAAACTGAACGATCAAAAGTATGTAAGGCTTCAGAAGTCTGGCACTAGTTTTGATCTCCAAAGTCAGGAGAAACTGATCGGCAAGGGAGTTTCTGTACTTTATGTTGTTCAAAGTGAATATAATCAGCTGATTGAAGAGTTCCAGGATCTAGTAAATAGCCGGATGGCACTTTCAAGTGACAAAGATCTCGATGCTGAAGCATTAAAACTGTCCAGTGCTGTTCAAGAAGTTTTGAGTGGCTTTGTAAAGTCCTTTGGTCTATCCGAACAAACTGAAATACTAGCTAAAAAAAATATCGCGCTCGTCAACACCATTGTCAAGCGTACGGAAAGTCTCGATTCATTAATGGGATGGATACTCAAAAGTGAATTGGGATTTTCTTATCAACATAGTACTCTGCTCACTATCATTTTGTCAGAACTTGTTCCTCATTTTAAGTTTCCGAATGATCGAGCACTCGAAATTCTAACGCTGGCCGCGTTTCTCCATGATTCGACCTTGAATGACTATCAGTCAAAGAATGAAGATCGATTTATAGGTGCCATGCAGATGGGGCTAAAAATCAATGTTGACGATTTAGAGATGATAAAAGCACACCCATCAATGATTGCGGAACAACTGGGCCGGTGGCCACACTGTCCGCCCGAACTTCTTGAGATCATTTCGACCCACCATGAAAAACCAGATGGATTAGGATTTCCCAAAGGCTTGCGAGCCGAACAAGTTTCTACCTATGCTACCTTTTTCATTGTCTGCGAAGAATTTGTAAAAACCTTTTTAGAGGCGAAGAGCATTGGTGTGGCTGCTGAGCAATGGAAAAAGAAAGAGGCTCAATTTGAATCCACTCAATTTAAAGAAATATATACTTTGATCCAGAACAGACTTTTGAATGTTTCCTCGAGGGCTGCCAGTTAGCCAAACTTTGATCCAATAGAAATTAAAAATTCGATTTAGACCTAAATTGAGATTCATGTGCTTCCGATAACAATCTGGGAGTAAATTCATGATGGCAAAAATAATGCGTGCAATTTTGTTTTCAGTATTGGCAAGCGGTTGCGCTAGTAATTTGATTACGGTGGAATCAGACCCGCCTGGTGCCGATATTTATGTAGGCAAAGTGGGGGAAATTCCTAACAAAGTTGGGCAGACACCTCTAACGATACCAGCGCAGTTTTCGGATCTTAAAAAACAAGATTTAACGATTAGCATTGAAAAGTCTGGTTATAAAAAAGAAACCATCCTACTTCCTGCTGCCAGTTTAGGGCATGATGCAAAGGTGGGATTTATGCTAAGAGAGGACATCGGAAAGCAGTCTTCGTACTCCTCTGATGAATCACTCGAAGAGATAGCACGCGGAGTTGCCCAAGCCCAAGAGTCAATACGGGCTAAAGAATTCGAATCAGCACTCAATACGCTGAATGCTCTGCTTGTTAAATATAAAAATGTGGCAACTCTCCATGGGTTGCAGGGCAACATTTACTATCTGCAAAAAAATATCGACAAAGCCTTAGCCAGCTACAAGAGGGCGCAAACATTAGCTCCTAATTCAGAAACACAAAGAATGATTAATAAGCTCGAAAGTTTCAGAGGGGGTGCCCAGTGAGAATGTTTCCCGTATCTATCTTGATAGCGTCCATTTCTATATTTTTAGCAATCCGACATCTTGGTCAATCGGTCACTAATTATTTTGATTTCGTTGCTAGTATGATGGTTTTTGGGGGTACCCTCGCGGTAGCAGTTACGACATTTCCTTGGGAGTATCGAAAAGACCTTTTTGCTGCTTTTAAATGGCTCTTCTCAAAAGAAGAGCGACAATTTAAACCGGTGATGAATCATTGTTTACGTATTTTAAGGGAGGGCTACCAAGCTATTCCAAAAATGGGTCTCACGAGAGTAACATTATACCAGCGAATTCTGCTCGATGGGCACTCGATGTTAGATCTATCTTTCACTGCAGAGCATTTTGAATTTGTCCTCCGTGAAAAATTATTTCATTCTTCAAAAAGAGGTCGTCGAGTGGCCAATGCGCTCAGGGCCCTCGCTAAGTATCCACCGGCATTTGGACTTGTTGGAACGGTTCTAGGGCTCGTAAATATTATGCGGGGCTTAAATAATGGTCTGGATGCAAAGCAAACCGCACTCGAAATGTCAGTAGCTCTCGTTGCAACTTTTTACGGGCTATTGGTTTCAAATTTACTGATAAATCCCGCTGGTGAACTAGTGCTAAAGAAGGCCCAAGAAGAAGAAGAGCTTGGTGAAATAGCTCTCCAGAGTTTGTTGCTACTAAAAAATAGAACGTCATATTTAGAGGCCCAAGAAATTTTGAACTCCTATATTCCTGAAGAACAGAGGCTTGATAATGACGGAGATGCAACCGAGGCAGCTGCATAATGGCAAATCTCAGAAGAATTCGAAAAATGAGAGAGGAAGAGGTAGACCACGAAGGGACCTGGGCCGTCAGCTATGGTGACATGGTAACGCTGCTGTTATCATTTTTTATTTTGTTTTTTAGCATCGATCCGTTTCACTCAAAAACTCCACCAACTTCTGGAAACCCCCTGGTACTCTCTATTTCCGACAAAAAGAAGTCAGTCGTGGAAAATGGCAATGAATTCTCGGGAAAAAATACTACAGTAAGCGAAGACCTGCTTCAGATCGTAAAAAAACTTAATGGAGTTGCCGTACCCCTGGGTAACAAATTAGTGATTGATTTCCCCGGGGTGTCTTTTTTTAGGTCAGCTGAAATTCCTCTAACATCAAGAGGTGTTGAGCTATTAAAGCAGTTCGCGGCTGCCTATGAACCTTACATGGCCAATTACAAACTCAATGTCATGGCTTATGCTGATACAAAAAAGATCAAACAAAACCGTGGATTGAGGTTCAGCGACAATATGGAATTGTCCGCCTTGCGAGGAGTTGCCTCCGTGCGGGTATTGCAGGCAGGAGGCATTCCTTTAAAATTGATGAAGACGGCGGGATTCGGCGAAATTCAACTCACTCTCGAACAGCTTTCAAAAGTACCAAAAGCAAATTTAAGCAATGATGAAAAGTTAAGCCTGGCTCGTCGAGTGATACTTGTCGTTGAGCCGGAGGAGAATTGGTGATGAAAACAATTTCAATAAACATTGTATGTTTAGCTCTCACATTTTTAGCTTTACCAGTAGCCGCGCAGAGTGGCTTCCAAAAACATCCAAGGGTGATTGAAATGGAAAGGCAGATGACCAAGGATGCCCTGGACTTCTTGAAGAGCCGCTTTCCAGACTATCCCGTGATTGTTACTGTAGCAATCGATCCGCTTTTCCGAGTCGAACGAAAAAGTCAGCAAAACAAAGAGTCACTGCCCTACTTCCGAATGGATGAAGAAGAAATAGTGGATGAATGGGATGATCCCAGTTTAGCTAATAGTTTTTTACTGAATCGGGTAAAGAAGATTGTCGTCAATGTTAGCGTACCTGGACATCTGTCTGATGATGAAGTCGCTGAGATTAAACAATCAATTAGTCTGAATTTAAACCTGAACCAAGCGCGAGATGCCGTTGAAATTTTGCGACGTTCGTGGGCGAAACAAAAAGAGCCTGAATTTGATCTTTTCAAATATATTTGGGGTGCTGTAGGATTCTTTACGTTGCTGTTTCTCACCTTGTTGGTGGCCATATGGACGCCCATTCGTCAAATAGTGAGAGCCCTTAAAGATGGTGTTGCAACACAGAAATCACAAACTGCGGCGGCGACTTCATCGACCCCAATTCTTAATATGTCAAATTGGAAGGGGAGCGGCGACCCAAATTCCGGAGGCGATAAAAAAGAATTTGGGTCTGGCGCGAGTGGTGACGTCCGATTTAATGATCCTATCAAAGTGCACGGCGCCTTGGCGATGATAATTAACCAGCTAACACGAAGTGAAAGCTTTCCCTCGCTTACGGATATGGTCATTCTTGATGAGGAATGCCGATTGAATCCGTCACTGGTTGGTGCCTTATTGATGGAGTTTCCGATTGCAGTGAGAGAAAAAATATTCAGTTTATCCTACGGAAATCATTGGATGGAAGCCCTGATTAAACCAGGCATTATTGAAATTAGAATGTATGAGATACTGCACAGATTGAATCGAATTCCAAGAAGCAACGACGAATTAGAATGGCAAAAATTGCTGGTGGCCATTTGGCGTTTGAATGATCGGCGCGGAGAGTTTCTCAGAGAGATAAATCAAGATGAGGCCTTTACGATCTTATCCTATTTACCAAAATCGTTAGCATTAAAGACGGCCCGTGAAATGTATCCCGGGAGTTGGGCGATTTTACTAGACCCTAAGTTCACGCCAAAGCCGATAGATTCTTCTCGAATTCTTGATCTCCTGATGGCAGCCGTAAAAATGTTTGCTTTGCGAACGATGTCTGTATTGGAACGATTTAAGCAGGACCGGGACTTAATAGATTTTTTACGTGTTTCTGATCCTCAGACTGAACGGGAAATTTATACGGCGTCTTCGCGGGATTCTATTTTACATCAGATTCGCCCGCCTTTCTACAAGGTCCTTGAGGGTACTAAAGATGAGCTTCACGAATTAGTTGCAGCCTATTCTTTAGATGAGTGGGCGTTAGCTCTTACAAATTTGCCTCACAATGAACGAAAAAATATTGAAGTTTGTTTGAATAAAAAACAAAAAATTAGGCTCAATGAATTAATACTTAAATATGAATCCGATAGATTATTGCCAGATTCAGTTGGATTTATTCGTGAGCAAATTGCGGGAAAATTTAATGAGCTTATAGAAATTAGGACGATTCAAAACGCCCACTCAAATTTAAGTGTCGACGAGAGTAATGAGGATGATGAAGATGCGAAGGTTGCCTAAGTTTTTCCAGATCAAGACTTGGATGCTTTGTGGGGGAATTATCGCTTTTTCTCATTCTCCAGAGTTGAGGGCTGCTAAAATCGATTGGAGTGGTGGGGGATTCATGTTGAAATCGCGAACTCCAACTGCTAGCTCAAGTATTACTAATGTTTTGGGTTCCTTTCAGCTCTCACACCGAATTGAAGTATTAGAGAATGTAGAGTTCAGTTACGGGTATTCCATGTCATTTACCAAAATATTTTCAGGTGATTATGGTTTTGGACCCGATGTGGGATTTGTGTATTTTCCTCTCACACCAGCGGCGGCAACAAATATAAGAGAAGGAACAATCCATTTGTTGTCCTATGAAAAAACAAGACCGTTTGTAATGGCCTCGTTTCATGCTCGTCAGTTCCAAAGTATTGAAGCGAGTTATGCAGGGTTTAGTACTGGAGCTGGAGTTGAATTTTGGAACTATCACCCCATTGGAATTCGAGTTTGGGCAAGACAAACCTTACTACGTGGTCCACAGAAATCAACGGCATCGGAAACTGTTCTTTGCGGGGGATTTTCCTGGGAGTATTGAGTTTGAAGGAAACCTATCGCCCTGCCAATTGTTGGCGGTTAATAGTTTGTTGGTAAATTGGATTAGAAGGAAAAATCGTGGGTTTCTTGGCTTTGAAAATCCTTGTTCCACGAATTTCTTGTTCCAGAAAGCTATTGCGTTCGAAAATCATTTTTTCATAGGCCACAATAGTTTTTTCAAGTTTTTGATCGTGTTCCTCTAGAATCTTTAACCATGGTGGTAGAGCTGATTGAGGTTTTTTAGCTTTTATTTCGTTGATTGCTTGTTCGGCTATAAACTGGCCGACATTGTTTGTGGCTAGATTCCATTCGGTGCGCCCCGAGCTACTTTCATTATGGGGATTGTCCATTATCAAAAGGTCGGTTTTGATCCCGGAAATGTCCCATCGGCGTTCATTGGCGAAGGCGCGAACGAACTGGGCCTTTTCTTTGGAGGCAGTGCTGAGTTGCTTGATGCCAATCGTAAGTTTAAGATCAAATGCGTTGAGGTTTTTCTCAAAAGCAGTTCGCCATTGCCAATCGGTGAAAGTTTTTAACGTCAGTCCAGCAATCAACAATGTTACCACGGAAACCGTAATTATAGTTTTGAATTTTGGTTTCATAGAACCCCCAGGAACGTTAGGCCAGGAACATTTTTTTTATTATGGTTCACTTATTAAATTCTTTCAATTTCAAATTCAGGGATTAGAACCAACGTCGTAAGAATCTTACTGTATGTGTGGACCTTTCGACGATGTAGAGGTTTCCGTCTGTATCAAACGTTAGTCCATAAGGTGCAGCTAAGTATGCACTGACTCCAGGGATGCCTTCCTGCTCTTCCCCAAGTGGGGCCCCACCTCTGACATAGTTCGAACTCTGCTCACTGGGCCCAGCCACTCTCGTAACATTGCCTGTAGTCTTATCACCACAGTAGATAGCATGAGGACCATCATTACCATTGCCAGTGTAGCCAGCGGCCCAACAGACGAGATTCTCGAATGTGGCGATGCTATTAATCCTAGAAGCACCCCCGCCTTGGGGTATTAAGTTCCATAAGGTTTGTGTCCGCGACGAATTTCCGGCTGTATTGGCAAGGACGGTCGTTCCTCCGACAGAAACACTAGAACCTGAAGCGTTAATATACTTAATGCGACCAGTGTTTTGATCATACTGATCACTGATAAAAATGTTACCGAGACGACTAATGTCGCTGGCAATTCCCATCGGAAAACGTGAAAGCGCAGTTGATCCAGAATCAGGGGTGAAACCGTCTATGTTACCAGCTGTTCCACAAGTACCCATAAATCGGGTGAGATTTCCACTTGGGTCGAGTTTTAGCACGCAGTGATCATTATAAACAGAGATATAGAGATTAGTTCCGTCGTAAACAATATTTTCGGGCCGATTGAGAGTTCTGGAAGTCCCTGAGCCAGCGCCGGAAAAAGTTCCACAACCCAAATTGAAGTCACCAGCCAATGTCGAAACCCGATTAGCTGGTATAGTAACTCCAAAAATGGTGCCCGAGGTTGTTCCCATGTTATAGGCACGAACTAAACAGGTAGTATTTATGCCTGTGGTGGCTTGGTTATCGACAAAAATCAAATACTTATTTGAGTCCGAAGTAATCAGTGCCAACCCACGAACCGAGCGAGTGTAAACATAGAGAGGATCTTCGGTTTCAATGTTACCATCTCCGATTCCACGGCCAACAATTGTTTCCATTTGCCCCCGGAGCATGTCGATTTTTCTAATTCGTCCGTTTCCGGAATCAGCAAGATACATGAGGCGTGCTGATGAATCGAAAACTAAATTTGAGGGACTGTTAAAAATCGAATCAGTTGCAGCTACTGATGAGTCACTTATAAAACCACTTCTTAATCTTCCAAAGCCTACCGCAGTATTAACGTTTCCATTACTACCAGTAATATCAAAGGTCCGTATGCGATAGTTGGAACTGTCTGCGATTAAAATATTGTTTTTAGTGCTATCATAGGTAATTCCCCATGGATAATAGAGTTTAGTTAATAATCCAGTTTGTCCATCTCCATTGTATCCAGCGGAGGAAATACCAGCGATGGCAACACCACCATGATTAGCTCCTGGGATCACTCCTTGATTAAAGGCTGAAGCTGTAACTCCACCAAAAGTTTGGTCAGAAGTGGTGTTGTTAACATAGACCAAGCGATGATGCGAATCGTTTGCGGTTGTGTTGTTGGTCGTGACTAAAAAGCCTTTTACTGTTGAGCCGGTATAATCGACCAAGAGATCACGAGGGAACCTAATTGTTACTGAAGACCAACCGCCCGCTGCATATAATTGGCTATTGCTATTTCCAAAAAGACTTACAACCTGTCCTGCAGGAGCAATTGCGGTTTTCGCAAAATAAACATAGGCTTCTCTTGTTGTACCAGCAGTTAAAGTGAGTGAATTTACGGGAGTGCTCGAGCAAGCTGAATCCGCATAAAAGTTTCCAGTATTGTCGTTGGCTAATAAAATCGTACGATTTGTGGCAGAGGTTGTTGGTAAGCTGCTGGCATCTTGTACTTGCAGCATTAACTTTGTGCATCCATCATAGTTAAAACTATTTGGTCCAAACAAAGCTAATTTGGTCGCAGTTCCGCCTGCTGCGGCCACATTGACTGCCAAAGTTCCATTTGTAGTGAGACCACTTGCCGTGAATGTTACGGCTCCTGTTCCTGAGGCCCGCTTGTAGTAGAAGTCGGCCTCACTGAAACCCGACATGATGGTGGTTGTTGTCGTTGTGCTCGCACAAGATGAGTCTGAGTAGAATGTTCCTATTCCGCCATTGGTGAGGTTAACGGTAATGTTGGCTTGGGCCGGAGAAGGTGTGGTTGCTGCACGTGATTGAACGCGATAATGAACGCATGTGTTCGTTGTGACCGTCGAGGGTCCCCAGACGTAAAGTAAATTTGGAGTCGTTATCGAATAGGCGGCATTAGTGGTTACGTTTGACGGAGATGTTAAAGCGGTTGTCGATAGGTCAGCCATACCAATGTTAAAATTGGCGCTAACGCTCTTGTTCGGGAAAAAGCTCTTAGTCGAACCCGAAAGATTGAGCATCCTAACTCGCCCAGAACCATAGTCTGTCCAATAGAGATTGCCATCGCCATCAGTGGCTAGTCCAAGCGGTCCATTGGCCCTAGCTAGGCCACTAGTGCCGGGAGTTCCATCGGAGTTTCCTGAAATCACAGCGTTGCTCGCATTGAGTGGTCCAACGACCATATATCCCTTTAAGTAACTTGGGCTGGCGGGATTGATATCCATTTTTTTAATTGCGCTTGTGTTGTAACAAGTGATGTAAAGCGAGGTGCCAATGATCTGAAGAGCTTGCGGGCCCTGGCAAACAAGTTGAGTTCCGGTTAGCCCATCGGCATTGGTCGTTGAGTTCTGGGTAGAGCCGCCAGTACCAAAGACGGTTACAGCTTGACCTGAAGAATTAAGCATTACCACCCGGTGATTTCCGTTATCTGCAATAAATAATTTTTCATTATTGGAATCATAGGCAAGACCAAGGGGTGTACTTAGTTTATAATCTGTATTGTAACTGAGCTCATCATTTTTCCCATTCATTCCGTTACCGAGGATAGCGACCATTCGTCCTGCGGGAATTAGTTTTCCAAACTTTGTGAAAGCGGAGGCAGATCGGTTGTAATAGAAGACAGCATGACTATGAAGATCAGAGAAAATTAGATTGTTAGAGCCATCATCTATCACGTAAGCCGGTTGGATCTTAATCAATGACTGGTCGGCCGTTGGATCTAATGTACTACCAACTCCAGCATGTCCAATCAAAGTACAAATTTTTCCTCCGGTCGCTCCTGTGCCAGTGACTGGTCCGTTATAAAGTGAGTTACACACATCAGAAAAGTAATTTCCTTCGACCGTCCATGATTGGGTGGTTGATTCATAGCCATCGCTAACAGAAACCGTAAGTGTGTTTGCTCCAAGAAAAGCATTATTGCCAGCAGGATTGAAAGCGGATGTGGTGAGGGTTGAAGGTAAAACGGCATTGTTGACTCCGCCATTCACTGTCCATGTATAGCTTAGGCCGTCACTATTGGCATCAGTCGCAGTAATACTGAGAGGAAGCGTATTTGCGACATTAAGTTTAATGGCGTTTGTTGCATCAGGAGTAAATGAACTGATAGATGGTGCTGCATTTCGCTTAACAGTCCAATTACATTCCTGACTATTTCCATATTGGTCGGTGACAGTTACTTTCGCCGAATGGTTTCCAACACTCAAACTGGCGGCGGTCATACTGTGAGTCGATGAATTTGCGCCAACATTGGCTCCATCGATCTTCCATTGGTAACTAAGGCTTGGGCCAGTCGCGCTGACGGTGAACAGCCGTGTGGAATTTGATCCTTGCGAATAGACCACGGCTGGATTTTCTGCCGGAAGACAAGAGGTGATTTGCACTTGGCTAGGATCTTGAACATTGACTGTCCAAGCGCAACTTCCATTATCGTAACCGTCAGAAGCGGTAACCGTCGCTGAATGCCCGGTTCCAATGGTCGAGTAAACTGGGGTTAAAGTGGCATTGGCCGTTCCCGTATGAGTGCCAGAACTGCTTGATAGGGCACTAAACAAGCTGGGCGAACCTCCGTCGAGGGCCCATGAATAAGTCAGCGTATCGTCATCGGCATTGGCAAAATTTCCAACAAGGGCCTGTGGCGTTCCATAGTTTAAATCAATCGGAGTGGATGGGGTTGTCCCTGAACAGGCGGGGGGATTATTTTTTACGACGGTCCAACTTCGTGTTACACCAGTATGGATTCCGTTTGAAATGGTAGCTTCCACAGTATTGCTGCCTGTTATTAAAGTTGAGTTTGCCGAATAGAGGTCAAAAAAGTTACCTGAGCCGATTGAACTGCCATTGAGAGTCCATTCAATTTGGCAAGCGGAGTTATTTGGAACAATACCAAATGTTTGCACACCACCAAACGCAGGTAAGCGCAATGAACTGGAAGATGGCAAACTCGAAGTGACAGAACAGGCATCGACTGTTGTGACTTCCCAGTCGCAGCGACTGGAATCGAAACCATCGTTCATGACGGCTGTAACAGTTCCCGCGCCGAGTGTCGCATTTGTTCCCGTATAAATTCCCGTACCGGTATTTCCTGATGATGAGGATGAAATGAGTGAACCGGGGCTTGCATTGTTGTAAAGCCAACTAAACGTAACAGAGTCACCATCGGAATCATTAGCGGCGGCAGTAAATGTTTTGGCAACAGTTTTTCCTGCAAGAACTGCTCCCAGGTTGGACGGGGTCGGTGTGCAAGTGGGCACACTATTTTTAAGGATGATCCACGTCTTTGTGGTGGAGTAGATTCCATTGGGAACGGTCGCGGCCAAACTATTGGCACCACTCAAAAGTTGGGAGGATTGAATCTGTTGGGTCAAGCTGGTTCCTGCAATCGGCAGTCCATTGAGTGTCCAATTAGCGCCACAGCCTGAAGTTGTTGTCGTTAAACTAAATGTATTTAGTGATGTGGGTAGGGCAGGCACTCTAGTTTGTCCGGAAGTTGAAGGCGATTCGCTGGTGACGGCACAATCACCACTCACATTGACACTCCAAGAACACTGGGCTAAATCGTAACCGTCACTGACATCAAGTGCAATAATATTGTTTCCTATATTGGGTCCGGAGGGAGTGAAGCTTATGATGCTGGCATTTCCTCCACTGGTAGGAGTTCCGAGCGATGGTGCACCAGCCACCCCATTTACCTTCCAGGTGAAAGTGAGTGGATCTGAATTGGCGTCACTCGCAACCATTCCAAAATTCATTGATGCTGGAATGGCTAAAGTATTTCCTGTGTACGAATTCGGAGTTGGCGATAGACAGCTTGGTGGTGTGTTACGCAATACAGTCCAACTTTTTACCGTGGTACCATGGATTCCATTGTTTAAACTTGCCATAACAGTGTTAGTACTGGGGGCAGCAAGTAAATTCGTATTGCTCGGATACAAATCCACAAAACTTCCAGATCCCAAGTCAACACCATTAATTTTCCAGGTGACGTTGCAGTTGACATCATTGGGAACAACACTAAAGTTAATAGGAAGTCCAGATGATGAAATACGTACATTTGATGGGCTCGGTAAATTTGAAGTAACAACACAGCTATCTACTGTGGTTGTAGTCCAAGTACAAGAATTTGTGTCGTATCCATCATCCATGAGTGCGGCGATGGTGTTAGTTCCTACTTGATTCGATGTCCCTATGTAGATTCCAGTTCCGGCAGTGTTAGTGGCTGAGGTCGCGATGATTGATCCCGCTGAGTTGCCGTTGATCGTCCAGGAAAAAGTAAGATTATCACCATTGGCATCTTCACCTGTGGCAACAAGTGTTTTGGGGACACCAACCCCAGTAAGAAAGGTACTTGTGTTAGTCGGAGTTTGGCCCTGGCAAATTGGGGGTGAGTTCTTAACAACCATCCAAGTTCGCGTGACCGCACTAGACCCAGATCCCATCGTGAGGGTTAAAATATTGTTTCCAGCATTTAGTACGGAACTCTGAATTTGATTGGATGTTGTAGTTCCTGGTATACTCACGCCATTCAATGTCCAAGTTGCCGCACAACCGGGTGTATTTGTGTTAACCGCAAAAGTGGATTGTGCCGATCCATTATTAGGGACACGAATTATAGTACCTGAGGGTGAACTTGAAGCAATGCCGCAATCACCAGTCACATTAACGTTCCATTCGCACGAACCATAATCGTATCCATCATATATAGTTGCGGCCACTCGATTGGCGCCAATCATGCTCGCTGCTGGGGTATAAGTTATTGTGCTTGCGGACGAACTACTGATCAACCCGGAGAAACTACTTCCTGCACTTCGGCCATTGAGCATCCAATTGAAAGTTAAATTGTCATTATTTGAGTCCGTCGCATTAGCAGTAAGAGAAATTGTTCCTGGAATTGACATGGAATTTCCCTCGGACGCTGGAACCTGTGCAACGCAGGAAGGCGGTGAATTTTTTTTCACGGTCCATGATGTTGTGGCCTGTGTAAAGTCGTTAGCCGCCGTGGCTTCAATGATATTGTCTCCTACAGTGAGCAGATTAGAATCAATATTGACTGAACCTCCAGTGACTGTGGTATCAACGGCTTGTCCGTTTATTCTATAGCTGATTCGACAGGTACTCACATTTGGTGTTACACTAAAGTTTGTTAAGGTACCCGCCGCGCTACTGACTCGAATTGTTTTTTCAGATGGAAACGAACTTTTGATTTCGCAGTTTGCACTGGAACCATTCCCACCGGCTTCGAGAGAGCTATAGGCATCGTCGGTTGCGCTATCGCAACCGATTAATGCAATACTAACACTAGTTGCTAATGCAAAATGTAAGATCGTTTTGGATCGAATTGAGTCAATCATCCTATGATACCTCTCCAGGTATATTCATCGGTAAAAGACAAGAAAGTCTTTAGAACTTGATCAATTTCCATGAGGTACGTTACAATCTTGATTCAAATTGATATCGACTAAAGCCGTGTTCGTAGCGAGAAAAGAGGGTTTAGCAGTGGACCCTGGACTGGTAGTCGGGTCTGGTTGAAACGACAACGCTTGATAGGGGCAAGATTTATGGATCAAATTTATCATTATCAAATTCGCATAGAGGGTTTTGTTCAGGGTATTGGGTTCCGCCCCTTTGTTTATAAACTGGCCCATGAACTGGCCCTCAAAGGGTGGGTTAATAATGATACTGAGGGTGTGAACATTGAGCTTGAAACCAGTGAATTTGAGTGTGAGCATTTCCTCCTGCGATTACGCACAGAAAAGCCGGCACTGGCTGAACTCAAAAAAGTGGAAATAAAAAAAACAGTTTGTACGAATCGACAATTTGTTACCTTTGAAATCCATAAGAGCGAAACCACCGATTCCTTTGCGGCCGATGTTTTGCCGGATTTAGCAACTTGTGAAAAATGTTTGAATGACATTAGAGATATCAATAATCGTCGTTATCAATACTTATTTACAAATTGCACCCATTGCGGGCCTCGGTTTTCGATCATCCAAAGCTTGCCCTATGATCGTCAGAACACCACTATGGCGAGCTTTAAGCAGTGTGAAGACTGTCAAAGGGAATACGAGGATCCACTCGATCGACGCTTTCATGCACAACCAAATGCGTGCTCGCAGTGTGGCCCCCAGGTTTTTCTGAAGGATCAGGACCAGAAGGAATTAGCGGTAGGGTTTGCCGCACTTGAGCACTCAGTTGCGGCATTAAAGCAAGGCCAGATCATTGCCATCAAAGGAATTGGTGGGTATCAACTTGCCTGCGATGCACGAAGCAACTCTGCTATTGATTTGCTCCGGCAACGCAAACGTCGTCGTCGCAAGCCCTTCGCAGTCATGATGCGAACCATAGAAGAGGTCAAAGATTATTGTGAAGTCAGCACGGTTGAAAGCAAGGAGCTTCAAGCAGCGGGTGCTCCGATTGTATTGCTCAAACGTAAAGATGGCCCAAGCCTTGTTTCTGAATTGGTGGCACCAAATAATCCCTATTTAGGATTGTTTTTGCCTAATACTCCAATGCACTTTTGGTTGTTGGAACTTTTTGGGGGCCCTGTCGTGGTGACGAGTGCTAATTTATCAGAAGAACCTTTGGTCTATACCGAGTCCGAAGTTTTTTCACGCCTCAAAGACATTGCTGATCTTTACTTGGTTCATAATCGGCCCATTGCTCGCCCTATTGATGATTCAGTTGTTCAGGTGATTCAAGAACGCGTGTTTGTCCTCCGGTCGGCGAGAGGATTTGCCCCTCTCAATATTCGCCGTACCAGTGAAACTGAGTTGCTGGCTACGGGTCCCCATATGAAGAATACTTTTGCTGTTGCCTTAAAGAACAAATCCATTTTAAGTCAACATATCGGCGATATGGAGAGTGACCGTTCCCAAGAACTATTTGAACGAGAATTGGCGAATTATCTCAGTTTTTACCATGCCATGCCCACAAAAATAATTTGTGATGCCCACCCCAGTTACTTTACCTCTGAGTGGGCCGAGGTAAAAGCCCAGGAAACTAAGCTTCAAAGAAATACGGTGCAACATCATCGCGCGCATATTTTTGCAACGATGGCAGAGAATCAAATTAAAGGTTCTTTTTTAGGAGTATCTTGGGATGGCACAGGGTATGGAGATGATGGAACAATTTGGGGAAGCGAAATTTTTCTCGGTGATTCTTCCCATCAGCAACTGGAGCGCATTGGGTCGTTGCGAAGTTTTCGGCTTTTGGGTGGGGAGGCAGCGGTGCGCTCGCCCTGGAAGGTGGCGCTGTCGCTGTTGTTCGAGTTAGATTTTGAATTGGCCCTCGCATGGTTTCGCAAGCACCATCCTGAAAAATCTTCTGAACCTTTTCAGGTTCTGCATCAGATGTGGGAGAAACAGGTGAATTCACCCGTATGCACCAGCATGGGGCGCTTTTTGGAGGGTGTTTCGACCTTACTGGGGATCGCGCAAGAAAATGAGTACGAGGCCGATACCGCCATTCAGTTGGAGCATGCCGCTGTCACTTCAGGTTTATCCGATTGCAGGATATCTGGAGTAAACTCAGATTGGTTGTCTATAAATACTGTTTACCAATGGGATTGGGGTGAATGGGTAAGACTGGCGGTCGAGTCGATTTTAAAGGGTGGCAGTAGTGCAGAGTGGGCCGCAGATATCCATATTCGCCTTGCTCAGGATCTGATAACGTTAGCCCAAAGGCTCGGGCAAAAACAAATATTAGTGGGTGGAGGAGTTTTTCAAAATCGACAATTGATGATGAATCTACTGCGGCTGGCTGGCCAAGCACAGATGACCGTGCTAACGCCAAGTCGCGTTCCCATCAATGACGGCGGCATTGCCATGGGGCAAATTATAGGTAGAAGCTTTTAAAAAGTGGCAAATTCAAGGCGGTAAGCTTTAAATCGAATGAGGCTTAGTTCCTCTAGGTTGAGTGAGAGACGAAGCGAGGCCAACGTAAACGTTGGCCTTCTTCAGCAGAATCTATTTATTTCGAATAATTCGAACTCTTTACGATCTGCCACTTGGAAGCAAAGACTGTATTCAACTGATTTGAATCTTTCTTAACATAGAAGTTTGAGCCGCCCACTTTATCGCAATAGCTGGAGCCACATTCAGCGGCGGAGGGATTACCTTGGCAGGAGTCGGGAAGTTTGCGCCAAACCAAATCCATGGCAATTTCGACCGCGGGTCCCTGAAAGTACTGAATGCGGAAGGGTACTGCAGGCGAAGTATGAGTGAGTTTTAGCGTTTCAGTTGAACAACGCATTTTGGGCTCATGGATATTATCATTGTTTATTAGTGGTACCCAGGTATTAGTGGTACTATCCAAATATTCCATACGCGTTCCATCATCAGAAATCGTCGCCAATTGATAAAAACCTTCTTCGTCTGCCGTCGCTAATTTAAGTTTTGAAGTGAAGTTCAATGCAAAGTACTCCATCATGATGTTGTTAGTATTGGGATACTTGAGCGTGGAGCCATCACTCAGAATAAATCCGCTGCTGAATGTCCTCCAACCGATGTTGAGATCCGATAAAACCATCGCGAGGGGTGTGGACACATGAGGTTCATTCAAGCCCTGGTACACATCTAGAGGTGAATAGTTGAAGTAATAGCTTAATGGTTTTTCTGGGGCCTCAGAGGTATTGGTTGCATATACTAACGTCGCATCTATGTTGTTTGTGGAACTAGTGGTTCCGATGCCGCTGATGGTCTGTAAGACGGTGTAGGTCGCGACTGATGGGTTGCTAGCTAGTAGTTCGCTGTTGGTAGCAATGACCTTGACGTATTTTTGCCCCGTGGTTTGCTGCGTGAGTTGAACTGTAAATTTTCCGTTTTGATCCAAAGTACAACTGATCGCTGTATTTATAGAGTCCGCAGCTTCGCCAATCCAACATTTGAGGGCGATAACCACTGATTCGGGTTCAGTGACTGCTCCCGTAATCATAACGCTGGCATTTGCATGATCAACGACGGGTGGCTCCAGCAGCACTTGGGGCGGGGTCGTATCACTGGCTATGGGAACAGGAGTGGGATTTGGACTAGATTCTACGACAGGATTAGGAGGCGTAGAGGAAGTAGGAGGTGTAGAGGAAGTAGGAGGTGTAGAGGAAGTAGGAGGTGTAGAGGAGGTAGGAGGTGTAGGAATAGTAGGAATAGTCGCAGTAGTAGGAATTACAGAAGAATCAGTAGTAGGAATTACAGAAGAATCAGTAGTAGTAGCTTCCGGAAATGGAGCAGCTTCGTCTACATGTGGTGAATCGACACTTAAACTATCTTGCTTTGTTTGCGTCTGTAGTTCCAAGCCATAGTTTTGTTTGCTGCAATTTTGAAATAGTAGAATCAAAATGGATGAGACGCCGCCGACGAGAATAAGTTTTTTCATATTTCCCCCAATTAAACTCGAACCCCATGACAACTAGTTTAGCAAATGTAAATAATAGAAACCATAAAATCATTGCGACTGGCTCAAAATGAACTCAGTGAGCATGGTTAGGTTTCTCAAAAAGAATCACGAATTTTTATCAATGCTTGTGACTATTTTTGTTGCTTATTGGGAGAGTAGTGGCAATTCAGCCCAATTCCGAGAGCTTAGCCTCAAGGATGGCTCTCATAATCATGCGGATTCAATTTTAGATTCTCAAAGTAATATTTAAGGAGTAGGCTGCGCCCATGGAATTAAATTGCCCATTACCTCAGTCTCAATTTGATCAAATCGTTATTGGCCACGGCGGTGGCGGTCGCCTCACGCATGAATTGCTTCGCAATGTGATCGCTCATGAGCTTGGTTCCGCTCTCACCCTTCATGATCTTGATGCGGGATTTTTCTCAATTCCGCAAATAAAAGGAGTTAGTAAAGAAGATTTGGTTTTCACCACCGACTCCTTTGTTGTTGACCCGATTTTTTTTCCGGGCGGTGACATTGGTAAATTAAGTATCGTTGGCACCGTGAACGATATCGCAATGATGGGGGCTAAACCGGTGGCTTTATCTCTCGCCTTCATCTTAGAGGAAGGATTTCTGATTTCGGATTTTCGTCGGGTCTTAAAATCCATTGCCATGGAATTAACGGGTTTAAACTTAACGATTACTTGTGGTGATACAAAAGTGGTACCTCGTGGTAAGGCCGATAGAATATTTATTAATACTTCGGGTGTGGGCGTTCGAATGGCTAATGAAGCTTGGCAACCGCATCGTATTCAAAAAGGCGATGTGGCCATTGTTTCTAGAGATATTGGTTCTCACGGTGTAGCTGTGATGTGTACGCGTAATCAATTGGGAATCTCCGCGGATATTCAAAGTGACTGTCATGAATTGTTGACCATGACAGAAGCTCTGATTAATGCGGGAGTAACGATTCGGTGTGCCCGTGATCTTACGCGCGGAGGCTTGTTGTCTGCCGCTGTGGAAATCGCGACAACGAGTCAAAAAGTGATCGAAATCGATGACCAAATGATTCCGCGTAAAACCGAAGTTCAGAGCGTTTGCGAGTTGCTCGGTCTTGATGTCTTTGCGATCGCCAACGAAGGCGCCTGTATTTTATTTGTTGCCGAAACTGACGTTACAAGGGCCTTAGAAGTGATGCGAAGGTTTAATCATGCACAGAGCGCGGCTGTAATTGGGAAAGTAACAGGTGAGGCTCCTGCAGGAAAATGCTTGCTGAAAATGGCTTCTGGTGTCGCTCGGCGATGGTCTCTGCCGCCCGGCGAATTATTACCAAGGATTTGTTAATGCATGAGTTAAGCCTTATTGAAAATATGCTTGATCAACTAGAGGGAATGAAGAAGCTTCATGGCCTCAAGGAAATCACTGATGTGCACTTGAGTGTCGGTGAGCTGTCAGGAGTTGATGCGCGCTTTCTGCGATCCTCCTTTGATCTTTTTGTGCCAAGCACAGCTTGGTCTCACTTAAAAATGCACTTAACGACCGAGCCTTGGGTTGTGCGTTGTCGGGATTGCGGTTTAGAGCAAGAAATTATGGAGTTAAATAATCAATGCAAACAGTGTGGGTCTCAAAGTACTGAAACACTTCGAGGCACGGAGTTCCTGATTCAGAGAATTGAAGGAGAACGTCATGTGTAGAGATTGTGGATGTGGAAAAGGTGGATGGCACCAGCATGAGGACGGAACCTGGCATACTCATGACCATGAACATGAACATGAACATGAACATGAACATGAACACGATCACGATCATAGTCATACTCACGACCACGGGCATCATGAATATACTCACAATCATCAGCATCAGGAAACTGATCTTCACCAACACCATCACCATGGCAAAGCTCCAACTCCCGGAAAAGTGGTGATCGATTCCACCCAAGCCGTGCTAGCCAAGAACGATCAGATCGCCCAATCGAACCGAATGTGGCTGCTGGAACATAAAATTTTATGCCTCAATTTGATCAGCTCTCCTGGCACCGGAAAGACGATGTTGTTAGAAAAACTTTTAGGAATGTTATCGCAAAAGCACAAGGTTGCAGTGCTCGTCGGAGATCAGGCTACCAGCCTCGATGCGGACCGAATGCAGAATAAAGGCGCCAAAGTAAAGCAGATCAATACCCATAGTTCGTGTCACTTGGATGCGCCGCACGTACAAAACGAACTCAATACCTTTGTGACCCCGGATATTGAAATTCTCATTATCGAAAATGTAGGAAACTTAGTGTGTCCTTCGGCGTTTGACCTCGGCGAAGCCGCCAAGGTTGCACTGTTATCGTGTACGGAAGGCGAAGACAAGCCTGTGAAATATCCCGTATTATTCACTCAGGCCCAAGCCGTGATACTAACTAAAATGGATTTAGTTCCACACTTGAATTGGTCATTAGAAAAGGCTAAAATGCATATACGTCGCTTAAATGCGATGGCCCCTATTATTCTGACGAGTGCGCAAACAGGTGATGGTTTAGAGACCTTGGTTCAGTGGATCGAAGGTCGTTTGCAACAGTTACGCGAGCTTTAAACGAAAGGTTTCAGACATGTGCTTAGCAGTCCCCGGAGTCGTCAAAAGTATTGATGGCAAAGATCTTTTAAATCGAATTGCCCAAGTGGTATTTGGTGGAGTCACACGCGAGATAAACGTGGCTTGTTTACCTGATGTTAAAATCGGTGACTATGTGATCGCCCATGCGGGTGTCGCTCTGCAAACCATTGATGAAGCTGAAGCTATAAAGATTATTGAAGATTTGAAACAACTCGAAAAATAGTTTCGGGAGTAATAATGAAGTACCTCAATGAGTTTCGAGATCCTGCCGCCATTAAGACTCTAAGTGAACAAATCAAAGTGATGACCACTCGGCCATGGAAAATCATGGAGGTTTGCGGTGGGCAGACCCACTCAATCGTTAAATATCAATTAGAACAAATTCTGCCGGGTCATATTCAAATGGTTCATGGCCCGGGATGTCCGGTCTGTGTCACTCCGCAAGGGGTTATCGATTTTGCAGTTCACTTATGCCTCAGTGAGAGGGTTATTTTGGCCAGCTTCGGTGATATGATGAGAGTTCCTGGCGCCAATGGCTCCCTAATGCAGGCACGGGCCCGAGGCGGTCGGGTGGAAATGGTTTATTCACCACTTGATGCGGTTAAACTTGCCGAAAAAAATCCCGATCAGCAGGTCGTTTTTCTCGCGGTAGGTTTTGAAACCACCAGTCTTCCCAATGCGATCGCCATGTTGCAGGCTAAAAAATTGGGACTCAATAATTTTTCTTTACTGACACATCAGGTTCGTGTCCCGCCTGCGATTGCTGCGATCATGGATAATCCTGAGAGCCGGGTTCAGGGCTTTCTAGCCGCAGGCCACGTTTGTACTCTTACGGGTTCGCAAGAGTATTTACCGCTCAGCGAGAAATACCAAGTTCCTATAGTTATTAGCGGTTTTGAACCAGTGGATATTCTCTTGGGAATTCAAAAACTCGTTGGAATGCTCGAAGCTGGCAAGACCGGCGTGGAGATTCAATACACTCGGAGTGTGCGACCGGAAGGAAATCCCGCAGCTTTAAAAACGCTACAAGAGGTTTTCAAGTTCATCCCTCAGGAATGGAGGGGTATCGGTGTTATTCCACAAAGTGGTTTTGCTGTACGCGAAGAGTTTGCAAACTTTGATGCCACTAAAAAATGGATAGCGCCTGACTTTAGCGCGTCCTCCACTATTAGCGAATGTCAGGCGGCTAAGGTGTTACAAGGAATCATGAAGCCAAAAGAATGTCCTTACTTTGGAACTAAGTGCAATCCCCAGAATCCGATGGGTGCACCGATGGTCTCCTCAGAAGGCGCTTGCGCCGCGTACTTTGAATACGACTAAAATAAATTCCGCTGAAAAAGTCTGGATCAAACTGAGAAAGTCTTGAAAAGAGTCTAAAGTTTTTCTAAGACCCTGACGAAGAGATGAAACAATAATGGATGTGTCATCAAGGTTTATTTGAACGTATAAGTTTGACTGACCACGAAGGGGGTGTCTTTGTTTACCTCAGACTTCCTATTTTACCTCACAGGTATTCTATTTTCTCTGAGTCTTGTTGGATGTAGTGGCATTTTTGAATCAGAAGTAGCTTCGACGAAAAAAATAGATCAATCCTCGTCGGAATCTACTCCTTGTCCTAATAATTTTGTCACAACCGGGCCTTGTTTGGTGGAAAAGGCCGGAGTGACCGTTACCGATACCTATGGTTTTGGTGTAACTCTGTGGACTAATCCAACTGCGACGACTGTAGTAACGGCAACCATTCCAAATGCGTTCTATGCAAATCAACAGGTGCAATTTACAGAGACCAACTTAGTGGCCTCCAATATTCGCTCAGGCACGAGTGTTTTTGGTGTTACAGGTAGTTTTACCCCTGCTTATTCCGTTTGTTCGGAAGACAGCGGAATTTTGAATGTTAGCCAATGCTCGACTTCTGCAAATCGCTATGTCGCTTCTGTGGCTGGTGCCAGTATTACGTCTTGGGTAAATACCGCAGGAGGCACTTCCGTCACAGCCTCTATTCCTGACGGATATTATAAAACAAAGATGATTACCTTCACCGATACAGATTTAATCGGTGCCAATATTTTGAATGGTGTGAATATCTTTGGTGTTACTGGATCAGCAATTTCAACTTTCAGTCCATGTACTGACAATGCTTTGAATGCAGGTGCATGCTCGACCGCAGTTAATCGTTATGTTTACACGACCGCCAACGGAGGAAGGTCTGCAAATTGCGTGGCAGGATTTAATGGTGGTGCCTGTTGGACCAACGGTGCTAATCAATACGTTACTGGTACCCTTGGTGGCAACATCACCAGTTGGACGAATGCCAGCTCTGCAACTACAGTCAATGGAACTATTTCTCTGGGTTACTATCCAGGTAATACGATAGCGTTTACCGATGCAAATCTCATAGCTTCAAACATCAAGTCAGGTGTGAGCATTTTCAATGTCCCTGGGGGTTACACTGGAGGTGGCGTCACGTTGATATCCAATATGCATCGAGATAAAACGACGACGCAGATGTCACAGGAGACCGAATCCATTACAAATTCGGGATCTGCCTTTTCAAATGCTGATCCCGGTTACAGAGCAATTCCTAAAATTTCAAAAGATGACGATGGAAAAACAGGCGGGAGCGTAACCTTAGTTGATAGAACAGGTTGGGATACCAATTGTGATGCTGGTACTGGTGCCGGTGGCGGTTCAGCTAATAGTGTCTGCAGATGTGGCCTATCTGGAACAATTGACCAGCGCATAGCTGATTGTGCGTCACACACGGTGATTGGTAGTAACGCCACTTGGGACGGATCGACAAAGGGTAATGCGGGGCAGGGTACATGGAAACTCGTTACCCGAACAGGGTCCTTGGTAATTACAAAAGGCCGTGAAGTGTGGCGTGATGAACGCACCAAATTGCTTTGGAGTTCGCTTTTATCGGTCGCACTTAATTGGTGTAAAGCGACTGGCAGTAATTTTGTCACTAACAACTCAAGTGCCGAAGATGATCCGGGCAACTATTGTGACAGTGCGACCTATCAAACAACAGGTGTGTGGTCGCCAGGAACGAACAAGGCAATAAGTGCCTGCTTTGAAGATGTCGATGATAACGGTGCTAGTGATTTTTTTACGACGACGGATGCGGGTATTGATAACGCTGGAAAAGGTAATTTGAATTTAGGCTCTTCGCCGAGAGTCGATTGGCGAATGCCAACGATTTATGATTTGGTGCAAGCAAACATCAATGGCTATCGGTTCGTTTTTCCCGATACAATTGCAAATGGGAATTATGAGTGGTCGGCGTCTGTCTATTCTTCTAACCGCGCCGTCGCGTGGGCATTCTTTGGCGCTAGTGGCATTGTCGAGCCCCTCGCCCGGACCAACACCCTTGCCGTTCGATGTGTCGGTCGCTGAGCCCATTGGCTATATGAACGATATTTATGCCTTCTTGATGAGGAACCCATCCTGAGGATCGTTGGCTCCTCGGGGTAGATTTTCATCAAAGACCGAAATAGCTCCATCAGGGCTCTTCAAAGGTGATTTAAGGTGATGTTTTATGACATCCGATAGCACATAACGGAAATCCATTTTGACCTTCAATGCCGCACTCGCAGCGGACCCACCGCTTTGATCAAATTGATCCAAGTCCCATTTTTTATTGTTTGGAAGAGCAGAATCGCTTGAGAAGCTTGGGTTAAAAACAGTATTTGAACCCATGACCATCATCATACTGCCGCGCCCGTGATCCGTTCCCATGGCGCTATTGTTAGCGACAGTTCGCCCGAACTCACTCATTACAACAACGACAGTGTCTTCCCAATAGCCTTGCTGGATTAAAGCCCTTCTAAGTTCTTTCAGGCCACTTGAGAGAACAGTGAGTTTTGAAGCCAGTCCGTTTTGATACTCATTAGGTCCTTGATTAAAATGGGTGTCCCATCCATCGATATCGATTGTGACGAGCCCAGCATTATACTGCGAGCCCATCAGCGTCGCCGCATATTGAAATCGCTTTAGCACTTGGGACGCGCTGGTATCACTACTAATTTCTCGCATTTCAGTTTCCGCTGTTGCCAGCTTACTATAGGCCACTTTGGCTGACTCAACTTCATCACAAATTATGTTGGATTCCTCGCAATCAGAGCTGTACTTGAACAAAGAAAGCCTATCATCTTTAGTTAACTGACTCGAAGCTACCAGTCGTGATTGATGGCCGGGCAAGCGACCTTTCACTTTTGCATTGCGAGCCACATCATCGGCTGAATCTACTAAGGCTGAGTCGATCCCATTCAGCGAACGGGGCACTCGGGCCCCAACAGAGAGAACAGAACGCCCGCGTTTCAGATTTTCAAGGATCTGTGCTGTACGCCCTAAATATCCTGTGGAAAGTATTGCAGACCGGCTTCCTGACTCAATAAAATCCATTTGTTCGAAGTGCGATCGAGTGGGGTTGAGTGAACCTGTGTGAGTGATGATTCTAATGTCATGGGCTTCAAAGGCATCCGCAAGAGGCAGCAAGGCCGGGTGTACCAGGTGCTTGAGATTTGCCGTGTTGGTTCCCAAACGATTAAGACCTTGCATGAGAGACGCCAGCTGATCCGTGGGGTTCTTGGAGTCAAAGTTGGGGTCGTAGGCGCGTCCTAAGACGGCCAATGATTGAGCGAGAGTGACTTTTTCACTCGCAGATTTGGCATCGGTGATGATCTTTTTAAGGTCGGCAGTAGTGTGCGGTATCATGGTGGAAGTTCTCAAGGATTTTAAGCGTGAATCCAAATTACCGTCGGCTCCTTTTGGAGGTAGCGCCGTCAAGACATCCATGGCACCTCGAAGGAATACCATGACCATTTTCTTTTGCCCAGTTCCTGAGGCGGCCCAAACTTTGTCAATGCCTGAAACAGGGAGTAACGTTGCACCAGCAGTAAATAATGATAGTTTAATAAAATCTCTTCGTTTCATATTTCCCCCAAAATTATTTAAATAAAAACCAGCGGTTTGCAGTTGCCAGAGTGAGGACGGTCTTCAAAGGAATTGGCTGAATTGGTGATGCTGGTCCTCTGAGATCCACCAGTTGCGGATCTTTGGCGGCGTTTAACATGTATTGTCGCTGATAAAAAGTAGGACTGTTGATGTTGTTCCAATCTTGCTTTAACAAATTCTGAAAGACATACAGATAGGCTTCGGTAGGATTCGTTTCCAACTTCGCATGAAAAGTCGCTTCTATCGCATCGATATGAAGTGGTGCTCGATACGTTTTGTTGAAAACTTCGTAGACAGACGCGATGTTCACTGAAGCATCAGTAATTCTGGCGAGATAGCCAGCGCCGCGCCAGTTAAAACCATTGGCCTCATAACCGGTCGGTGGTGGTACATTGCGGTAACTTAAACCAAGACGGTTTACTTCGTTCTCCGCTGTTACGAGCACTTCATCGCCAAAGTACACAGTTTTGCTAACTACTCGTGATTTTATATCTTTGGCTGTTTCATCCCAGTAGCGTTCATTAACTTGCACTATTTGCTGCAAGCTGAGGTCGACAATGTCTTTTAAGTTTGTGCCATGGAGTCGTAATGACGAAGCAACAAGCTCCAAGGGGTTTTTGATACGAGTGCGATAGTTAGCGGGAGACCAAAATTCAGGTGACGTAATAATCGCCTGATAAATGGCTCGCAGATTTCCGTTAGTTGCCTTCCAGGTGTCAAGGCAGGATTTTTTAACGGTGGGCGTTTGAGCCATCATATGCGAAATCAATTTTCCGCAAACAAAGTTTTGAACTTGAGGATGGTCCGAAAGGTCTTCGGTTAATTTCTTTAACTTTCCGTATTGGTTGCCGTTACTGTCGACGAAATAAGAGCTTTCATAGACTCGACCTTTCCCAAAAATCATGGTGTCATCGCCAGCAATTTTGGCAAGACCTTTAAAAGGAAAATAAGCTCCACGATAGACTGTGGGTACACCGTTTTCATTTCTTTGAGTCTGGATGCCAACACCAGCGAGAATCTTGGAGGCCAATTCTACATCAGCCTGATTGTAGATAATTTTACCATTATAGCCTGCTTGGTCGGTACCCACGCCGAAAGAGTGTAGTTCCAAAAGCTCTCGGCCTAGATTTTGATTGGAAGGTTTGCCATCCACTATTTCGTTGCCTTGGTTGTCGAGGTACACGAGCATCGCCGGGCTCGTCTCAACAGCAAAAAGCAAATCCGAGAATTTACCAAATAAACGTTCACGAATTACAAAGTCATAGCCATCTTTGCCTGAACCTGCGAGTTCAGTTTTTTTGCGATCGACATTGAAATGGTTAAACCAAAACTCTGCAAGAACTTCTTGGATATTGACTTGGGAGTCGCGGACCGACTGATCACTGAAAGTTTGTGAGCCTGCAATTTTTCTGAGGAGCTGAATCTTGGGCTCTTGGGCGCTTATTTCCTTACGGTGAGCAACCGTCGCCCGACGCGCATTTGTATAATAAAAGTTTAATTCTTTAAAAGCGACGCTCTGAGAACACTGGGAAAGATTTCCTTTGTAGGGAGCTGCAGTGCAAAGAGTTTGTATCTGCTCATTAAGCTCCTGCGTTTTCTTTTGAAGTATTGCATTGTTTTGTACGATCTGCAGTTGAGTTAGGCTCATGCTTGGTGCAATGTGAGCAATCAGATCCTCCACTGCGGGATTGTAAACATTGGCGTCGGAGTGCTTGAGTTGTCGTGCGATGATGAGTGCCACTTGATAAAGTTTAGCAATAGTTTTGTCTTTGGTGAGTTCATCTTGAGGTTGCAAATAGGGTTCGGAACTACTCAAGCCGTAACCGAGTCGTTCGGCGGCGAGATCAATGAGTTCCAGTTCATTATTCACTTTCCCGGAACTATCAGTTCGCCCAAGCATCATCGCTGAAAATACCTTTGGACAAAGACTGTCAGCATTACAATCGGCGACGGGATTGAGTTCGCTGGTCTCAGTGGCATTTTGGAAGATAAACAGTGAGCTGGCAATAAGTGTCCCGCTCGCGATTAATATCCTTAAATGACGCATAAGTAATCCTCCTTGTAAGGTCAACTCTTGCTTTGAAAAGTTTAATGTTTAATTTGAAAGCGTGTTTTGGGCGATCCAGTCTGATTCTGTTTCTGGAATCACCGAATTGTCATTGGCAAGTTCGAAATTATCAAGTCGTTGGCGGATAAACTCTTCAACATCCTCCGCCTGCAAGCTTCCGCCCGCCAGTTTCTGAAGAGCTTCATCTTGAAACTGTTTGGCGGTGAGCAGATCGATGTTCATGGAGAGAGCCAGGGGCTTGATCCACTCGAAGCCAGGTTTAAACTCATTTTGTTGAGTCTTGGCCATGGAATTAGTAAGCTCTTTAAAAGTAATAGTGGTCTCTTTGTTCGGCATGAGTCCAGAAGAATTGACTGAAGTTTTGAAAACTTCTTGTTTTGCGACCTTCTTTGATCGATTTGCAAATGTGTGTTTACCGACCAGGTGTTTGCCATAAAAGTGATGAGTGGCAAAGCCAGCTGCAATCACTACAAATACTAAAAATAGCAGAAAATGTTTTGATTGGCGCATCTGAACACCCCCCCCCCCCAGATCACTTATCAGCGAATGCAATAGCGGGGCCTCAATTTTAGGGGCGAAACTGCGAGGGAAATTCACTTTGATGCGCCCACCATTTAAACAGATGTTGTTTGGACACTTGACACGGGTGTTAACTCACGTGAATTTGGCTAAAGAGGTAGCAATTCCTAGAACAGTTTTTTATGTCATGGAAATGGCTAATTGGGGCGTCTTAAAATTGACCTATTGTTTTCATTCTAGAAGTTACGAGGTTCTTTAGCTTTACCTTTCGTTTTGGGCAGTCGATCAAATCGATACTGATCGATCGATAGTTCGACGCTGAATAGTCCATTTTCACGCCCGTCCGCTGAAACATAATTCTTGTTTAGGAGCAAACTGTTTAAAACGCCCCATTCAAGTCACTCGAAAGCTCTTTGTGACCGGCTTTTAGCTGTGTCTGGGTGAGCCACTTTCCCCTTTATTTTCTTATTCGTTAAGAATCTGGAGCTGAATCTCCTGGAAGTTGTCTGAAACTCTCTTGAATTTTATGAGTTTTATAAGCACTGACACAGTCATCTAAATTTTTTTGCGCCTTTTCTGAAATAACCTTTTGCGGAGAACGAGCCATCTCAATGAGTACACTCCGTCCGGGACAGTTTGCCGAAGAGGTTAAAACGGGTGGCATAGCAAGGGCTACCGCTGGTGCTCTTTCCATAAGCAAAACCCTTGCAAGGGTTGCAACGCTCATAAGCACAGTAGCCGCTGCACTCTTGTGATTTTGATTTAAAAATTTTGGGTCGTTGGCAATAGCTATTAAAATGTTACCCGTGTGCTCCTTATCATAAATTGTACTTAATCGACCATTGACCTCGTTAGTAAGGTACTTAAAATTATCGTCACTGGCCATATCGACGAAACCTTCTTTTACGACATCGTCCTGATTTAACAAATTGCTTTTCATGATTTCGTCGCTTTTCATGCATAAAGAAAAATGGCTGCCATCCTGGGAAAAAATAATTCCGTAGAGGCCTAAAGTAAATGCTAATAATTGTCCGGCATTTTTGTTGTTAGCATTATCGGCATTTTGGGCGCCATTTAGCGAGGTCAGGGACTTATATAATCCTAGCTCTCGCCCTGAGACTATCGTAGCAAAGGAAACTCCTTTTGTGAGGTCTACATTTTCGATATTCAGGCTTGAATTCGGGGCATAGAGTTTAGCAGGACTATTGCCTTGCTTTTGAAAGGTACTTGTACCACTCGTATCCGAAATATATTTCAAAAACTTTAGATTTTCAGGGTTAGCTGAACTGACGTTTTTTAAGTTACTATTTACGTCAATATCTCCAGGGTTAAAGACGCTATCATTTGAGCCTTTAGTTTCGAGAAATCTTCCACAGGTGAAATGGAAATTACTTGTTGAACCATTTAATGAGTTCGGACTTGGCGGATCAACTTTGCTAAGGACTTCATAAATATTTTTAATATTTGAAAATTTAAGGCAAGGAGTGTCAGCGCCCGCTATTGGGGAAACTGCAAAGATGAGATTTCCTACGAGTAGTAAAGCGATTGGCTTTTTCATCATATTTCGTTATCGGTCGTTATTTTATTAACCTGAGTCCAGGTAGCATAATCCAACTAAAGACCGGGAAGAACAAAATCAATTTGTAATAGGCCAGCCCGAATGAGCGTTGTGCTTGGGCTGGGGGCTTCTCGAAAAGGGAGGACGGGGATCTAATATCGTATTGTGATGTCGGGACGGCCACTCTATGGCCTCGCCGAATTGCTCGTTGCAATTTTATATGGCCGCGTCCCGACGCTGGTGGATTTTGGCCGCTGATGTCCCTGCAGTATATATCCTTTGAAGTATCCTTAAAAGGCCCTAATTTTGTTATTAAATAACAATTATTGAGCTTGATACGGAGAGCGGTGTGCCCTAACCGCTTGCTCAGTGTTTGCACGGTATTTGCAGGCATGGTAAGAGGCTTTGAAAATCACATTGATTGCAGTGAGGTGGCAATGGTTCCGGCAAATTTAGTATCCGCAGGTTTCGACTCTCAAAGATTTCTAAAGCGATCCTTGAATTGGGGCTTGGGGTTCTTACTCTGGTTTAGTGCTCAGGCCCTATTTGCTGAGACTCCGAAAGTTTGTCCACCGGCGGATCGAGAAGTCGATGGTATGCCTGTAAACTATAATCACTGTCAGGCTATGCCCGAGATGAATGGCTGCCCTGAATTTATGAAAGAGTATTTAGCCTGTAGGCCTAATCGAAAAATATTAACTCAGTATCGGAGCTTTCCTAAAAAAGCTCCGGGAATGGCGGAACAGAGCGTATTGGGGTATTGTACCGGAGATCGCATTGAAAGACATGATGGAAAAGTTCATCGATATTATAAGATTGTCGTAAGAGAAAGTTCTAAAGATACGCCCGGTCGTTTGAGCTCTTCTGGAAAGTATACTTTTTTATACAGTTACCTTGATCAGGATTTAAAGGATTTCCAGGGTAAAAAAATCAGAGCGTGCACCCAGTCTTGGGTCTACAACTTTGATAAGAGTAATGAAAGACCTTTTAATTCTCCGAACCTCTATTTTAATGAGGGAGAAGTCGCCGAAATCGACGTGGTTAATTTCAGTAAACAAAATTTAACGATCCATTGGCATGGGCTGTTAATTGAAAATAATATGGATGGCGTACCCAATGTGACCCAGGCCTCGATAAAACCGGGAGCGACTTTTTCTTATAAATTTGAGCTTAAGCAAAACGGCACCTATTGGTACCATCCTCATACGGGTCTGCAGGAACAGCATTTAAAAGGTGCGATCACCATTTTTCCAAAGGCGGGAGTCACAGACCCGATCTTTGCCAACGATAAAACAAAGTATCACCATGAACGCGTGCTCCTACTCAATGACTTTAAGGCCGCCGACTCAGAGTTGACGAGAAATCGTTTAATGATGGGAATGGGTCAATATCAATTTGAGAGTGGGCTTTATACCGATCTTTATTCGGCCATTAGAATTGACGGACTCGCTGGTTTTAAAAAATATTTTAATAATTTAGCGACCATGGGTATGCCGAATATGGATAAAGCCGACATTTGGTACGATGCGTTTTTCATTAACGACAGCGAATGCCTCAACTGCGGTGTTTTAAAAAACCAACTCAAATTTCCGACCGCCAAAAATTCCTTGAGTGATGCTCGCTATCAATTTAAGAAAGGGGAAAGAATTCGATTGCGCCTCATCAATGGATCTGGCTCTTCCTACTTCTATGTTAATTACGCCAACGAAATGGATTCAGAATACAATCCCAAAACGACGTCGCCCGAAGAGAAACAGCGTATAGAAGAACGCAAGCATCCGATGATCATCGTAGCCAAAGATGGGCGATCAATCAAGGCACCCGGGGCCTTTGGTGATGTCGACCCATTGAGCACGGATCAGATTTTGATTGGAATGGGTGAAACCTACGATGTCATTGTGGAGATTACTGAAGACAACACCGCCTTTGAGTTACTGGTAAAATCCTATGATGATTTTAAAAGTGGGAGGTTGGCTCGAGTACTCATAGGTTCCAGCACCAGGGAATCAACCACTAAGGTCAATCGAGCTCGCAATCCTCAAGTGTATTTGTGGGGTAATGCTGACGATGATGGAATCTATGCCCAGGCCAAATATTCGGATATGAATTCGATCGAAAGTTTTAATCCCCCTGTCGACAGTCAAGGAGAAATCCCTCCGCTGCAGCAGTTTAATTTTCGTTTGCATATGGATATGGATAATTACAAATCGCAGATTTTAGTCGATCACAAAAGAGATAAAGAAACTCATTCGGAAACCGTTTTGAAGAAGGACGGGCATGGAATGGACTATTTTGTGGTGCCTAAAGGCAATCGCATTCAGTTGAATTTTAATAATTCGATGATTGAAGGGATGATGAATCATCCAATTCATTTGCATGGAAATTATTTTCGGCTCACACGACTTAATCCCAAGCAACCCGAAAAAGGTTACGATGTCACGGAGACTTGGAGTGGAGCGGAACTTCATACCGCAAATGTTTTTCCGGGTCAGAAATTGGGACTTGAATTTTATGTGCGGTCTGATCAAGAAGAGGCCTTGGCGGTCAGTAAGGGCGAACCTCCGACTCATGGTTGTTGGATGATTCATTGTCATAATTTGTATCATATGTCGAACTCCATGATGATGTACCTCAAAACCGGAGACAGTGTGTGCCCTGCAGAGGCTCAGGAAAATCCAAAGGATCATCACGCAGGCTCTTCAGTCCCTAGCCAGACTCAGATAAGTGCAGAGGCTTCGGGGGCCCAATGGAGCAATAAAGTGATTCAATTCAATGTCAGAGGCGGTGTCAACCAAAGCGGATTGACGGAAGGGGCCGGGTTCAAGGCCACCGCCGCCAATGGTAACAGGGGACAAATTTATGTCAATGCGATGTTTCAGCATCTGAGCCCGGCTTTTGATCGAGCTACGACGGAAATGGCGGATTGGTCCGCTCAAGGTGAAGTCAAATATTGTCGCAGTCGTGAGCACTGTGTTTTCTTAAGTATCTATGACGAAAAACAAACTCGAAGTGTTGATAAACAAAATCGATTTGAAGCCTATGTTGGTGGATCTTACCAAAATTATTCAATTCCTTGGCTTTCGCCCTTGGCCTTTCGAGCCGGAGTGGGAGTGGTGACTGAAAATTCCAAAGACGGTAAGAGTAAAACGGCTCCGGCTCTAAATTTGGAAACCGATTTAAGACTCCCATTGTTTCCAAACACCATTGGTGAAATGGGAGTGGGATGCCGTGGGGAATACTGCAAAGATCTTTTTGTGGGAGCAAGTTTAAGCAATCGAAGTTTGAGCCCCTTCATTGAACTGCGGCCACAGGTTGGCTACAGCGTTATGGATAAAGGGTATGTCGGATTCGAAGCGGTCTTTCATTTCGAGCCCATATCTATGGGCGGCTCTCACGAATAAACAACGGTCGTGGACAAAAATGACTTTAAAAAGAAAGTTGTTGGATCGCTGAAGTCATTACAAAGAACTCCGGAAAAAATAAGGCCCTGCTTCGGAAAAGATTCATTAAAATACGCGGCATAATGTCGGAATATGTATGTACTGATTAGTATTCATCTCTCGTAGACCCTTTCTGAAAGTGACATTCGGCGCACACTCAATGTAATTGGTCACCTTCTAGGACTAAATGATATAGAGGCAGCTCAATTTTCGAGTAGGGTTTTGATAAATTCTCCTCCTCATCCAAGTCAGGACAAAGCTGAATTTCTTCGAGTCTCGGATAAACAAATAATCTTTGAATCGGTTTTGCAGTGCTTAGAACAAATAGAAACGTCTTTGCTTCAGCGTTTAGAACCCCTGGCCCGTGAGTTTATTGAGTCGCAACTTGCAATAAAACTAAATGCTGGAGTAGAAATGGCTAAGCCAATACTTGCTCTTGACCATTGTTCTTTAGACGATCAATGGTTTGAATGCGATCGCCCTTTCACTTACCGAACCACCACCTACAAACACCTGTTAATATTCACCGGCGAGGACGGTAAAAAATACCAGCTGCCCTTTCAGGTGAGTGCAGTTTTTATGATGGAGATTTCAAGCGACAATCATTTTGTGATTAGGACCAGAACTCATATCACACCAAGGAACACTGTGCAGGAAAAGAACTATTTAGACATTGAAGATGGCAATGGTAACAATTTAAAGAGAATCTTTGCGAATTATCTTGAAAACGGAATGTGGGAATTACCAATTTTTAAATTTCTTCTCGATTACAAACCAGAAACCGCTGTCGTTCATCAAATTCTTTAGAAAGCTAGATGTTAGCAGAATGATATTAGCACAAAATACCATTGAGGTCGTGCCGGGAATTGACGTTAAAGAGGGCACTCGAGTGTCGATGGCATTTCGATGTATTTGAGGGTGTTGTCGTCGGTAAGACCAATGGTCTCCAGTGCCACCCACAAATTAGAAAGATTCAGGATGCTGTAATCTGGAATTCCTGACGAATTAAGAGACGCGCCAAAGCACCAGTTCGGTGAAAGCTCCGTGAACGCTGAGTTACAAATAGTAGAATTGTATTTTCGATGAGCAATGAAACTACCACTGCCATCTGCGTTCATCTGTCCCACCATCCAAACATCGCCGTTTGTATCTCCACTGTAGGAACTATCAATGGGGGTGTTTGTCCAAGAATTTACGCCTGAAACAGTAAAACTATCATCACTGTGCTTAACAGAGGCTATATGGTCGACCAAAAAAGTACCATCTTGGGTGACATCACTCGGGACATACCATGGTTCACCATTGCCATAAAAATGGATTGTGGCTTCATTTGTTGAAATGTCTTTAGAGTATTCAACTTCCGCCATCATGGTTCGATTAAAATTGGTGTTTGTTATTTGCGGATTTTGACTGAAGTCACGGATGACGTTAATTTTTGTATGATCGCTATTCCATTTTGCATATAGAAATTTAACGCCATTGTTACAGAGAAGTGCATGCTGTGTGTAGCTTGGATCACCGGTGCGTTCAGCGACACTCAAGCTGATGGTGTTGCCATTCTCAAGTTGGTGCGAGCCGCTAAAATTAATAGAGATATTGGTGCGGTTGAGTGAAGTGAAGAGTTCGTTAACGAAGTCTACAATTCGATTCATTTTGCTAGCCCATTCTGAAAGAACGTTGCTCCCGGAAGTAGTCGTTCTGTTGGCTTGGGTCTTTTGCTGAGTTGTTGAAGCAGGATCCGGAACCGAATAGTTGATCACAGGGAAAAAGCCGGAGTCCACCATACTACTGGTGGAATTTTTTTTTGCGCATGAGCTGAATACAAAAAAGCCAAAGATGAGAAAGTATCGCATGGGTCCTCCGATTGCTCTCTATTTATCGGTTTTTCGGAAACGGAACCTGAGTGCAAAATCCGAAATTTCGCCTGTTTCATTTTGGGAAAAATAGCCCCGAAATTTATTAAGTTTTTTTGATTGCCTCTCAATAAAAGCAATGAATATAAATACTCTTCGCTCCTCATTTTTTCAGCCGTGAAAGGGTCTTGTTATGAAAATTGGTATTCCTAAAGAGGTTCATGCTGGTGAGCGCCGTGTTGCCATCGGGCCTGATGTCACTGAAAAGCTGATCAAGATGGGATTTAAAGTATCGGTTGAAACTGGAGCTGGTGCCCTGGCACAGTTTTCCGATGAGGCCTATCGTGAGGCCGGGGCTGAAATTATTGAAGATGTGAAGAATCTTTGGTCAGGTTCTGATTTGATTCTAAAGGTTAGAGCTCCTGAAGTGCATCCAGTTCTTGGAGTTCATGAAGCGGAACTTTTAAAAAACTCAGGTTGGTTAGTCAGCTTTGTGTGGCCAGCACAAAACCCTGAGCTTTTGGAGCGTTTTAAAAATAAAAAAGCAACAGTTCTGGCGATGGATTGTGTCCCGCGAATTTCTCGGGCCCAAAAGCTAGATGCCCTTAGTTCTATGGCTAATATTGCAGGCTATCGGGCCGTGGTCGAAGCCGCTCATCATTTTGGACGCTTTTTTACAGGACAAGTTACGGCGGCGGGTAAGATTCCTCCGGCAAAAGTTTTTGTGATTGGCGCCGGAGTTGCGGGTTTGTCAGCCATTGGAACCGCTTCAAGTTTAGGCGCTATTGTTCGTGCGACTGACACGCGTTCGGAAGTTCAAGATCAAGTTAAGAGCATGGGAGGCGATTTTGTTGAAGTTCCCTATGTCGAAGAAGGTTCCGGTGGCGGTGGTTATGCCAAAGTTATGAGTGAGGGCTTTCAAAAAGCGCAACGGGAAATGATTTTTCGACAATGTATGGAGGTGGACATTGTTGTAACCACGGCGCTAATTCCTGGCAAGCCCGCACCGAAGTTAATAACCAAGGCTATGGTTGAGAGTATGAGACCCGGAAGTGTGATTGTCGACTTAGCATCAGAGCAAGGCGGCAATTGTGAAGCTACTGTGCCGGGTGAGGTGATTGTTCATCATGGAGTAACTGTCATTGGTTATAAAGATCTTCCGAGTCGACTACCAACTCAATCAAGTCAGTTGTATGCAAATAATCTTTTGCGCTTGATTGAAGAGCTTTGTCCTAAGAAAGATGGAACTCTCAATTTGAATATGCAGGATGATATGCTTCGAGGTACCACTGTGGTGGAGAACGGAGCCATTACTTGGCCACCGCCTCCGATTGCAGTCACTGTAACTCCTAAAGGCGCCACTGCAGCGCCACCGATGGAAACAAAAGCGCCAGAGGCGCCCAAGCCTAAGGTGGCTTCATTGCTCATGCCTTTTCTTTTGGGTGGATTGGCGTTGTTTCTTGCAGGTGGTTTTGCCCCTGCGGGGTTCCTTGGTCACTTAACAGTTTTTGTGTTGTCCTGTTTTGTGGGGTATATGGTGGTTTGGAATGTTACACCCGCTCTCCATACACCATTGATGAGTGTGACAAATGCGGTATCAAGCATCATTGTTATTGGTGCTCTGATGCAGGGTTCGAGCACCAGTCAAGTCACAGTCTGGTTATCCATTGCCGCAATTCTTCTTACTGCCATCAATATGGCCGGTGGCTTTTGGGTGACGCAACGAATGTTAAGAATGTTTCGCAAATAAATTCTGTTTAATGTCGTAGGGGGAATAAGATGTCTCTGGGTTTAGTTACGGTTTGTTATTTAGGTGCGGCGATCTTGTTTATTTTGAGTTTAGGTGGGCTCAGTCATCCTGAGTCCGCTGGGCGTGGAAATTTCTATGGGGCCATGGGAATGCTCATTGCTTTACTGGCGACACTTCTGGGACCGAAGGTGAATGAATATGGAGTCATTGCTATACCTATGATGATTGGGGTAGCGATTGGTGTCTATGCGGCCATCAAAGTTAAAATGACCGAAATGCCTGAATTAGTTGCGTTGATGCACAGTTTAGTGGGATTAGCTGCCGTATTAGTTTGCTATGGTAGTTACTTAGATCCTCAAAGTAGTTTTTCTGGAATTGAGGAGTCAATTCATCAAGTCGAAGTTTTTCTAGGCGTCTTTATCGGCGCTATGACTTTTTCAGGATCATTAGTCGCTTTTGGAAAGCTGTCTGGGAAAATCGGCGGTAAACCCTTATTATTGCCTCTTCGCCATGGGTTTAACTTGGTCTTGATTTTAGCCAGTCTTGTTTTGGGTTATTTCTTTTTGCAAACCGTAGGTCATGAAGATGGATTAAATTTGCTCTTAGCTATGACGGTATTAGCATTGATCTTTGGCTGGCACATGGTGATGGCAATTGGTGGTGCCGATATGCCAGTGGTGGTTTCCATGCTGAACAGTTACTCGGGCTGGGCCGCTTCCGCCACAGGATTTATGCTGTCCAATGATTTGCTCATCGTAACAGGAGCTCTTGTGGGTTCATCAGGCGCCATTCTGAGTTCTATCATGTGTAAGGCCATGAATCGAAAATTTCTTGCAGTTATCGCAGGAGGTTTCGGTGGTGAGACTAAAAGTTCAGGGGCAGCGACAACCCAAATAGCTGGGGAAGTGCAAGCCGTATCCGCAGAAGAAACCGCTCAGCTACTCTCAGCGGCAAAGCGCGTGATTATTATTCCTGGATATGGAATGGCAGTGGCGCAAGCTCAGCATACCGTACAGGCCATTACTGAAAACCTGCGACAACGAGGAATTAAAGTTGAATTTGCCATTCATCCGGTGGCAGGGCGAATGCCTGGGCACATGAATGTGCTGTTGGCCGAAGCGAGGGTGCCATACGACATCGTTCATGAGATGGATGAAATTAACGATCAATTCCCTGAAACCGATGTGGCTATTGTTATTGGCGCCAATGATATCGTTAACCCTTCTGCGCTAGAGGATCCAACAAGCCCCATTGCGGGCATGCCGGTTTTGGAAGTGTGGAAATCCAAAACCTCCATCGTCATGAAACGTTCCATGGGATCGGGTTATGCCGGTGTGGATAATCCGCTTTTCTATAAAGACAACAATCGAATGTTGTTTGGTGATGCCAAAAAAATGTTGGACGAAGTGCTCTCGCAATTAAGAACGAAATAAATTATAATAGTAGCTAAATTCAAGGATTATAAACCACTAGTCAGGGGAGCTAACTATGTCTTCATCAGAACTGTTTCAACCGGCTGAATGGGTCAAGCATCGAGCCGTGTGGATGGCCTGGCCTTCCCATGCTGAACTTTGGGAAGAAAACCTAGAATCGGCGCAGGATGAATTTGTTGAATTATGTAGGTCAATTGCCGCAGTGGATGCAGCAACTAGCACACCCCAGGGTGAGTTTTTAGAAATCCTCGTTCCATCTCAAGAACAAAAAGCCGTGGCCCACAAGAGATTGAAGGGGCTTCCTGTTCGTTTTCATGAGATCCCTTTTGGAGACATTTGGCTCAGAGATACTGCACCCATCTTTTTGAAGTCACGCCAGGGAGAGCTTGCAACCGCGACTTTTGTTTTTAATGGTTGGGGCGGAAAATACACTTTACCCCACGATGGCGAGGTCTCGGCGAGAGTTGCCAAGGCCGCCGGATATAAAACATTGAATCATGATTTCATTTTAGAAGGCGGCTCTATTGAAGTGGATGGACTCGGTTTGGGGCTCACCACAGCGCAGTGCCTTTTGAATCACAATCGCAACTTTGGTCTCAATAAGAGCGAAATTGAGGCTAAACTCAAATTGTCATTAGGGCTGAAAAAAGTTATTTGGCTCACAGAAGGACTGATTAACGATCATACGGATGGTCACATAGATACCATCGCTCGCTTTGTGGCACCGGGAAAAGTGGTTTGCATGCAAGCCAAGGATTCCGCTGACCCCAATCACTCCATCCTGGAAAAAATAGCGCAGGAACTAAGGTCGGCAACGGATATAGACGGAAGACCATTGGAGGTGATTTGTATCCCATCACCAGGAGTCATACTGGATGAGGAGGGTGAGTTGATGCCTGCAAGCTATGTGAATTTTTATATTGGTAATGCAAGTGTTGTGGTGCCAACCTATGGTTCGCTGAATGATGCCGAAGCCGTTGCGGCTATTGCCAAGCTTTTTCCTGATAGAAAAACTTATGGGTGTTCTGCCTATGCTATTTTATCTGGGGGCGGCGCCTTTCATTGTATCACTCAACAAGAACCTGTTTGATTATTGAGGAGATTTTATGTCTAGAATTATTAAAGTAGCTGCAGTTCAGTCAAAAATCAGCTCACATTTAAACGAAAACCTCGAAAAGATGACTCACTTTGTGCGCGAGGCCGCCAATATGGGGGCTAACGTGGTTTTATTGCCCGAGTTGTTTGAAGGTCCCTATTTCTGCCGAGAAGAGAAGGATGAGTTTTTTGATTGGGCAAAGCCTTTCAATGATCATCCTTCGATTCGTCATTTTCAGTCGGTGGCGAAAGATTTAAAAGTCGCGATTCCGGTTTCATTCTTCGAAAAAGATGGTCCGCACTATTACAATAGCTTAGCAATGGTCAGTGAAAAAGGTGAAGTCCTGGGACTCTATCGTAAGAGCCACATTCCAGATGGGCCCGGCTATGAGGAAAAATTTTATTTCCGTCCAGGTAATACTGGATTCAAAGTTTGGAATACTTCCTTTGGTGTGATTGGTGTGGGAATTTGTTGGGATCAGTGGTTTCCTGAATGTGCACGCGCTATGATGCTCCAAGGGGCGGAAATCTTATTCTATCCTACTGCTATTGGAAGTGAGCCAGAGAATCCCGAACTCGATACTAAGGATTTGTGGCAACGAGCCATGATAGGTCATGCGGTCTCTAATGTAGTGCCGGTGATTGCGGCCAATCGCATTGGCAAAGAAGGCGATCAAACTTTTTATGGCCATTCTTTTATTTCCGATCACCGTGGTCACAAAGTGGCGGAGCTAGGGCACACCGATGAAGGCGTGATTATGGCGAGTTTTGATCTCGAAGAAGTGCGCCGTAATCGGGCGTCCTTCGGTTTTTTCCGGGATCGTCGTCCGTCGTTATATCAAAATCTGAGCGCCGAGTAATTCGACGCAGTATCTAGATTCTGCTGAAAAAGAGCTAAATTCGAGGCGTCCGAGCTTCAAATCGAATGAGGCGTAGTTAATCTACGTTGAGTTCGGTTTGAAGCGAAGGCAACGAAGAAGTTAGCCTTTTTCAGCGGAATCTATCTATTTACTTAAAAAACAGAAGAGGGCATAAAACCAATAAATTGTTTCGTGTCAAATAAATAAAGTTTAGTTGAAAGTGATTCAAATTTACCCTTCGGTAGTGCCAATCTTTGATGCTCAGAGTATCGTTTAGAATCCGTAAGCCTCAAGCAATTTGGTTGGTGATTGGGTGGACGTCTTGCCGTCAAACAAAAAGTCAAAATTGAGTTTGTACGTCACATCTGGCTGTGGGATCGCTGTTTGGTGACGAATCAGTGAAATCCCCCAGCAATTTCCTGGAGGGCGAATAATCATAGCGTAGGTTAATGTTTTCACGCGTGTTCCTATTACGGCAGCAGAACGATCGTTGCCATCATAGATCATACGACCGGCAAAATTAATATATTTTGCGGTTGTTCCAAGTTGAAAGAGGTAATCCTCCGTTCGATTATTGTTTACATCAATAACGCCATTGTTATCGGTAAGGTATTTACGGGTTAGGCCCAATTTCAAGTAATTTCCATTATCGTCGTTAACCGTCACATTCGAGGATGTATCGCTGAGTCTTTGATAGGGAAAAAAATTAATTTTAGTATAAGTATTAAAGTGTGGAAGCCTCATGGTTAAAATACTCTCAATGTCAGACCAAGGCTGACGGTTAGGGCCACCGCTATTAGCTTCATAAACATCGTAGGTTTGGCTCAATCGCCATGTGAACAGCCGGTCGTAGCTTGCGCGTTGATTACCGCCCCACGTTTTTCGGGTGAGTTTATTGGTGACTCTATAGGTAATGAGATTGCGATCAAAAAGTCGATCATCATAATCAAACTGAATGCCATTATCACCATAAAGGTCTGAATCAGAGGTGGCTTCTCGAGAGAAATACGGAACTTCAGAACTTTCCGCAAAACCTAAGAAGGGATGGCCCGGTTGGTTTAACCAAGGAACCGAGGTTGAAATGACTTCGGGTTGAATTTCATGCTTAAAACGATCGGAATAAGGGTTTTCAAGATCGCCAAAAATTCGGCTAAAGGAGGTTTGCAGTTTGATTTCGGTTCGAAGGAAGCGCCGAGTGAGATCAGGCACATCTTGAATTCCAAAGCTGTAATGGGACTCTCGATAAGAGACTTTTGGAACTAAATTAAAAAAATCACCCAACTGAACAGGACGGCTGATGCTTGGTTCAAGTATCAAACGTTGACCCGATCGGATTAAATCTGTGCGTGAGTTAAAAATCCCATCTCTTAATTGTTTGCAATTAGCATCGTATTCCCAATTGGGGTTTCCGGGAGTGCAAGAATTTGTCACTTCTCGCAACTTTTTTCCATCAACCGTACTTTCCGTCAGGTCATCGTAAGCAAAATCATTGCGAGCAAAGTTTGTATAGCGCAAATCATAGTTATAGAGAATGCCCGTATTACCAATCGGTTTACGGGTAGAAACCAAACTAATCTCCGGAAGACGATGAACTGCTTCGCGGTTGTCTCCCATTGGATTGCCCTTGAGGAGGTTGATGTAATAGGAGTTATCAATACTAAAATGCCGATCTTCCGTATTTTTGGTGAGGGAAATTCTCGTTTCCATCGCGGGGTCGCCCTGATTTAAAGTTTCAAAAGGGAAATCGTTGGGGTATTGCAAGTCACTCGCATTATTAATAACGGTGCGTTGAATCCAATCGCCCGGTAAGACCCAATAGTGACGATAGCGTAAAAACCAGCGATTCGCTCTCGAAGAGTCACCGAGATAGTTTCTATAGCGCTCTCCATGCCCAAAGTAACCATCACGAATAATTCCGGCATCCAGTTCACCAGCACTATTTTTATCGAGGATATAGCGATAATTGGTGAGCATCTTCAGTCCACGAGTGGCATAGGTTTGTGCGGTAATAGTGGCATCTTGGCTCTTTGAAATCGCCCAGAAGAAAGGTTGGGCCACGCTCAAACCCCCCTTATCAGAATATTCGATACTTGGTGTGAGCAAGCCGGTTTGACGTTCACTTTTAAGGGGAACGATCAAATAGGGGAGCCACAAAACAGGAACAGTTCCAAAGTGCAGAAGAGAGTTTTTAATGAGGGCGTAGCCGCCAATCTGTGCTTCGATGGATTGCCCGGTAAAGCTCCATGCCGCTGGACAGGTGGTGCATGAGGTGTATTGACTTTGGAGCGTGAGATATTGATCTTCACCCGTTTTTTCAATCACAGCACCTTCAAAAATCACTTGGCCAGACTGAATAAATCCAGAATACACAGAACCAATAGTTGATTCGTAATTCATGATGATTTTATTACCCCCGAGGGTGGCCTTGGGAGTGATAAGTAGAACATGACCTTCCGCCTCGAATTCCTTTCGGTCTTGGTAAATCATGGCATGATCAGCACTAAGATGCTGACCTTTAAACATAATTTGTATATTACCCTTGAGCTCCATAGTGCGATTCTTAAGGTCTCGTTCGCCAGAGTCAGCTTGAATGAGGAGACCGTCAAAACTGGTTTGGGCGTTTGCAATCAGAGGGTTCAGAGCTGGTAGCAAAAAATATACAAAGAACAGCTTAATAAATAAGCGCACTGATAAGATCCCCCCTCAATTAATTAGCTTTATCGCGAATTCATAGCCTCGTTCGCGATAAAGCTTATAAGCTTAAATAGACTGATTCAAGAAAACTCTTGGCTCGACATAAGGCGCTTCCTTAAAAGTGGGCTAAGAGAGTGTAAAAAGCCAGACTTGCGTACTGGACGGTGGAAGTCTTGCTATACTTTTGGGCCAACATCACTGAAACTGAAAGAGAATCTTAAAAGTAGGAATTGAAGGAGGGGCTATGCGAGGCGCCATTTTGCAGATGACTTTAGGAGTTACCGCGATCTTTTTGAGTTCATTTTTAGTTCAGGCTAAGGTTTCAAAAAAGCAATCCGTTAAGGAAGATGTTCCTACTTGCGAACTTGGTCTAAAAAATTTATTGATCCAAGAGGTCAAGCTCAGTAAGGCTTGTGGCGCCGGGATAGTGAAAATTGGATTTTTAAAACTTCCTAAGGACACTTACCAGATGGAAGCGTGCATCCCCCAAATGAAGGTAAAGACCGGGGTAATGCATACATACAAGGCCAGTTCAGTTAGCTTTAAAGTGGTGAATGCAACAGATAGAACCAATCGCGATATTACTGAAATCAGTCGACTGGGAAGAGATAATACAAAGCTCCATTTCACTGCTGACCACAGTCGAATAGTATACCGAACACTCGGGATGATTGAAACAAAACTGAAGGACGGTGGATATACAGAGGACTGCTCGATCTTTATCGATCATTTGGGAGATAAAGGGCAAAAGGTAACCATCAGTTCCAAAGCGGCGGCGACCATCACCATCGATACCGCGAATATTCCTACTGCCAATGACCTCAGTGCACCCAAGGAAATCGAGTCCGCTGACTCCGGTACTGATGGGGGGCCTCAGTAAGTTGTCGATTGAGGGGAGACCCAAAGCTCTCTTTGACACCTTAACGGTGCCCTGATAATTTTTGTGGATGGAAACAGCAAACAATTTTCTAAAGCAAATTATCGAAAGAGACCTTGGCTCAAAAAAGGTTTCTTCAGTAGTAACTCGATTCCCGCCGGAACCAAACGGGTACCTTCATTTGGGGCATGCTAAATCTATTTGCCTCAATTTTGGTCTCGCGAAGGAATATAAAGGTCGTTGCCATTTGCGTTTTGACGATACTAATCCGGAAACAGAAGACGTTGAATACGTTGAATCCATCAAGGCCGATGTAAAATGGCTTGGCTTTGATTGGAATGAGCATCTTTACTTTGCTTCCGATTATTTTGAGCAACTTTATGAGTGGGCAGTGACTCTCATCAAAGAGGGGAAGGCCTATGTCTGTAGCCTCAACGAAGAGCAGTTGCGTGAGTATCGCGGTAATTTTACCACCCCTGGTAAGGAGAGCCCTTATCGCAGTCGATCTGTTGAAGAAAATTTAAAATTGTTTGAACAGATGAAAAACGGAGAGTTCGAAGAAGGCTCCCATGTTTTACGTGCCAAGATTGATATGAAGTCTTCAAATATGAACATGCGCGACCCGTTGCTCTATCGCATCCGCAAAGCCCATCATCATCGCACTGGAGATAAGTGGTGTATTTACCCGATGTACGATTATGCGCACCCCTTGTCTGATGCGATTGAGGGGATCACACATTCGATTTGTACCCTAGAGTTTCAGGATCACCGTCCTTTCTATGATTGGTGTATTGCAAACTGCCCTGTACCGGCGGAACCTCATCAATATGAATTTGCACGCATGAACATGACCTATTTGGTAATGAGCAAACGCAAACTTTTACAGCTCGTAAAGGAGAAGTATGTCGATGGTTGGGATGATCCTCGTATGCCGACCATTTCAGGGTTTCGACGTCGTGGTTACACTCCCGAGTCGATACACAGTTTTGCAGAGCGAATCGGAGTTGCTAAAGCGGAGTCCATCATCGAATATGATATTCTAGAGGCATGCATTCGTGAAGATCTGGATGCTCGCGCCCATCGAGCCATGGCGGTATTGGATCCAATCAAAGTAATCATTGAAAACCTGCCTGCGAATCACAAAGAGGAATTAGAAGCTACGGTCCATCCAAAAAAAGCCGAATTAGGCCATCGAAAGTTTTTCTTCACCAAAGAAGTTTATATAGAATCTCGGGATTTTAAAGAAAATCCTGAGGCCGATTTTTTTAGATTGGCTCCGGGAAAAGAGGTCAGGCTCCGAAATGCTTATGTGATAAAATGCAAAGAAGTGATCAAAGATGCATCAGGAAAGGTCACGGAATTGCGTTGCGACTATTTACCAGAGACTAAGGGGGGCAAACCCACTTCGGATGGCCGAAAAATTAAAGGTATCATTCATTGGGTTTCAGCGACTGAATGTCTTGAAGCTGAAGTGCGTGTTTATGGGCGATTATTTTCTGTTGCTAACCCTGAAGATGCTCCCGAGGGAAAAGACTTTAAAGCTAACTTGAACCCTGAGTCTTTGAAAATTATTAAAAAGGCGAAACTCGAGCCCGGTCTTGCGAAAGCGACCTTGCAGGAACGTTATCAATTCGAACGGGTTGGATATTTCTGCTTAGACAGTAAGGATTCAAAACCCGATGCGCCGGTCTTTAATATGACCGTATCGTTGATGTCTTAAGGGGATTTGGAAAACCATAAAAACATCTGCGCCAGTCCTTTTTGGGGCTACTGGCGCATTCAATTAGGTATTATTTTGTCTTCATGACATAGACTCCATCCCAATCTTCAGGAGGAGCCTCGGCCAAATACTCTTGGCATCGTTCCATATAAAGTTGGGAAACAGGGTCATTAGGGTCTTTGGATAGGGCCAACTTGAAGGAATCTAAGGATTGGGTGAATTGTCCTGCCCGATAGAGTTTGTAGGCTTCATTGTAAATAATTAACAAATCTTGTTTATCTGCGCCAGCGGCGCCTTCACAGATAAGTTCATAGATCTTGATGGGCTGAAGTTTTCCTTTCACTCTGACCCAATCGACTTCGCGGCAAGTAAACTCCGTCTGAACTTCTTGGTAGGTGAACTCACTAATAATGATTCGTGTGCCGTATTCTTTATTAATACCTTCGAGACGGGAACCAAGGTTCACTCCGTCCCCCATGACGGTATAACTACGAACGATATCGGAGCCCATGTTGCCGACGGACATATCAGAAGTATTGATGCCTATGCCGATGTCGATAACGGGTAGGCCGCGCTGTTGAAAGTTCACTTGAATTTCTTTGAGCTTTTCAATGCTCTGGAGGGCGCAACGACAGGCGTATTTCGCATGGTCCGGGAAAAAGATTGGCGCACCAAAGAAGGCCATCACCGCATCACCCATGTATTTGTCCAGAGTTCCTTTGTTGTGGAAGACGATATTGGTCATTGGCGTGAGGTACTCGTTCAAAACACTGGAGAGAACTTGAGGATCGAGCTTCTCTGAAATAGTTGTGAAGCCACGAACGTCAGAAAAGAAAACCGACATTTTTTGTTTACGCCCTCCGAGTTCGATATTTTCTGGATCTTTAAGGATCTCATCAACGATGGCAGGAGAAACGTATTTGGAGAAGGTGGCTTTGAGGTATTTCTTTTTACGTTCTTCAGTGAGGTATTTGTAAAAGGTCATTGAAATGTAAATCAACGCCACTTCTATCATCGGGAACGCAGTTGATGCAACAATGCCCTTTTCAAAAAGCACAAACCGATCAATAAGGCCAATTGCGCCTGCGAAGATGACAGTCGCAATCAGTCCAGAAACAGCTCCCAAATAGTGGAGTAAGGTCGAAAAACCAATGCCAAGTAAAATCATGATGACCATCATGTAGCGGAATTCCGCTTTGTGTTGGCGTAAAAAATTTTGCGACATAAGGTTAGCCAAGATATTCACGTGGGTTTCAACTCCAGGATAGATTTCCTGATAGGGAGTGACCCTCAAGTCATACACACCGATAGCGGTGGCACCGATAATAAAGGTTCGATCCTTTATAAATTCCTTTCGGTCCACGAGGAGTTCCTTGGTATTGTATTGTTGGGTTTCCTTATCCCAGAGGTACTGATGAATTTTAATTTTAGGGCGGTCGTGAAAGATCTCGGCGGCAGAGACATGGGGGTAGGACATCTGAGGACCGGCGTAGTTGATCTTCAACCGACCGCGATGGTCTACAGGTACGTCAAACATGACTTGATCGGTTTCTGGGTTTTTGATCTCGAGCTTTTGAACTGTAAATTGGTTTTTATTGTCGGCGTCAATATCAAAAGTCAAGTGGGCTTGGTAGCCTGTTGAGACCAGATAGGTTTGGAGCGCCAATGAGGGGACGTAGTTCAAGCCAGATCGGTAGAAGAGTGGGGAACGGCGAAGTGTTCCATCGGAATCAGGAAACGCATTAAACATGGCATTGTGAGCACTGGCCTTCCGAAATTCCGGAATATTGACCGTCCAGCGACCTTTTTGCGGGATGGGGTTGATGAGGAAGGTATCCAGCATGAAGGAGTAGCTTTTGTTGAAACCCATTTCAACGATAGGGGGGTGTTTGGCAAACATCTTGGGCCATTGCTCTTTCCACCAAGGTAAATAGGGATCGTATTTTTCCGTGAGCCAGGTGGCGCAGTAATTGGCGAGGGCATTTTGTTTTGCAACGTCGACCTGAACCCTTTCAGGAGTGGTTAACTCATCAAGGGTGTTTTTTCCGAATCTCTCTTTGAGTAGTTTCTCCGCGGTTGAGGTTTCAATTTTATCAAACACAGGAGTGAAAAAGTCTTTATAGGGGATACCTTCAAAGATGACATTTTGCTGAGTTCGTAAATAGTAATCATTGAAAACGAGCATGGCCCATTCCTCATTTTCAACGATGCTATAACCATCGGTGCGCTTAAAGGCTTCGTTGTAGCAAAGATCCTGATAGGGAGCAAAATGCTGATCGGTTTCATCAAAGAAGGCCCCTAGAACCAGATTATCACGGTGTTTATTAATAACTGTGGCCAGAGTTTTGTCGGGTTGAGCCACTGATTTTGCTTCATCAAAAGCTTTTTTCACATCTTCGGGCAGAGGCTGTTTCTGTTCTATTTGAGTGAGGACTTCTACGGTTTTATCGACCTGGGGCTCTGAAAACACCATATCGAATCCCATGGTTTTTGCGCCTTCATTCATGGTGCGATCGATGAGAGCTGCCAATTTCTCGCGACTCCAGGGCCAGCGCCCCACTTGATTGAGACTGTCATCGTCGATCGCAAGGACCGCAACTTTTTCTTTTCCCACATAAGGACCACGCAAACGAAAGCGAGTATCGAGAGTTTTTTGGTCAATCAATTCGGTGAGCCGATAAAAGAGACTATGCTTTTGATCTTGGAGATCGAGATTGTTTTGGGTCACATAGTAGTTGTAGGCAAAGGTAGTAACGACGGAGGTAGCGAGGAGGCCCACGGTGGTTGTTGACTTTAGATACTCGAGGCTTTTATTCAGTGTTTTTTTCATATTACTCACCCGTCATTTGCTGGCTACGAAGTTCGTTGAGTTTGATGGATAATTCTGAATTGATGGCTTCAAGGGCTTGTTGGTTTTGACGAAGGCGTTCATTTTCGTGAACTTTTTCTTTCCAGAGAAGGCGGAGAGCTTCCATTTGTTCATCGAGACGATCAGCCACTTCTTTTGTTCGCTTGTATTGAAGTTCGAGATCTGATTTTTGATTACTGAGGGAGTCGCTTTCGGCTTCAAGACTTTGAGCTTTGGTCCTCCATTCGTACATTTGATTCTGGATAAACGAGAACTCTTCATTGAATTTGGAACGAAGCTCCTGGTTTTCCCTTTCTGCGAAGACCAGGCGGTTTTCAAGATAATCCTGGCGTTCTAGGCTGCGATCAAGGAGTGCGGCCTTTTTACGAAGTTCACTGGTAGTTTCTGCGAGCGTGTTGATTTCCGCACGCAAGTCTTCGCGCTGTTGTTCGAACTGTGCGATCAACTGAATTTTCTCTTCTTCTACGGTGCGCAGAGCTTCACGGCTCTTTGTCACTTGTTCTAGATTTTTGTGAATGAGGTTTTGACATTGAATCTCGGTATTTTGAATTTCGCGTCGGAATTGATCAATGCGAAAGTTTTTTTCTTGAAGTAGGTTGGTGATATTTTTAAATGCCGGATTCACCCAATTTTTAATACGAGCGCGATACCGTAAGAGACGATGATAGGAATGCTCGATTTTTTCGAGTTGAGATTGAAGGTGCTCTCGCATTTCCCATTCTTGGGTGCGGAGTTTGGCAAACTCGATTTCTTTTTGGCGCAGTTGTGATTGCTGAATGTCGAGGGTTTCCTCGGCGGTGATGGTGCGTTCTCTCCACGTGGATTCTTTTTCGCGATAAACGGAGATTTGATCGGAGAGTCCGGTGAGTTGGTGTTTCATCTCGCGATGTTCTTGGGTTAATTTGAGATTTTCTTCTTCGATATTGGCCAATCGGCGAAGCAGAACCTTAAGTCTTGCAGAGAGATCTTCATTCTGCGAGAGAAGACTTTCGACGGCGCCGGATTTGACTTTGGCGGTAGGCAAGCAAGTGAGATTGTCCAAATCAAGGGACTGGGCTTCGCTTGAATCACTGAGCGTGAGGTGTTGATATTTTTTAGCTAACATGAGGCTACGTTCCATAGTTTCACTCCTTGAAAAAACGGTGACGAAAGAGCTTAATGGCTCAGTGGAAAATCTACTATTTTTAATTATCGGATCTGCCTCAAAGTCTGTCAAAATAAAGGGTCTTCGCGGTTAGTTGGTCGAGTCGAGTTCGCTTGGGTCGATTAAACGGCAAACCCAGCTTAAGTCCAGGTACAAAATTGAGTCAGCCTTGGTCACATCTAAGTTGATTCAAAACGACATAATGCCTGTGGAAGTCTGTGGAATGTACGCCCGCGAAAATGTATCGAATTGAGATTTTAGGGTCTGGACTTTAGATTTAGCAGTACTCACTCGATAAGAGTAATATGAGTGCTGCAGAACAACGGGTGTCGCCGAAACGGTACATCGATGTCGATGATTTAAAGACCGAGGTTTTAAATGCGGTGGCCGACGATCAATTTGATCAGGCCATTGAATTGCTACAGGATTTTTTAGAGCAGCCTTCCGAATATCCTCAGTTCAAAACCCGCATGGATCGACTGGTAAATCATGGGGTCGACTTGGTGAATGCCATTCGTGCGAAAAAAAACTTTCCAGGAATGAGCAGTCTAACCCGATCCAAACAGCAAGAGCTGGCTGAAAGAACCACAGACCATTATAATGAATTGCAAATGACCATCACCAAGATGGAGCGCATTTTGAATCAACTCAAACGAGAAGACGTTCGTTCCACCCTTTGGATACTCCGAGCCATTGTGTACGGCTCAGGCCTAATTGTAATTGTCGCGTTCTTAAAGGAAATTACAGGTGGTTTATGGGGCGTTTTCGAAACAGTGATGGAAAACGCCCTTGATAAGACAATTGATTGGGTCACTCGTCTATTCTAAAGAATCGTAAACGCGTTGAAGGACTGGCAGTAAGTGGCCTCTGGAAAGAAATCGACCATTCACAAAAATAGATGGGGTGCCTTCGATCGCTGCTTTGAGTCCTTCTTGAGACTGATTCAAGATAGTTTTGTGGACTTCTTCGCTGTTGCGACAGCTTTCCATCGCCCCAAGATCAATGCCATGTTTCTCAACGAGAGCTTTAACCAAATCCGAAGCTGTCCCAGCACCATGAAATTCCTCTTGTCGCTCAAAAACTTCCTCATAAACTGCCCAGCCTTTATTCGCTACTTTTTCGGCGCAAAAAACTGTTTTTGCCAATAGACAACGGGTTCCATCGCCTTTAGGCATTTCGGCACTGGCATTGCAATTTCCATCAAGTGGAAAGGCTTTAAAAATTACCCGAATATTTGGGTGGGAGTCAGCAAACACTTTAAGACTTGGGGCCGCGTGTTTACAGTGAGGACACAGAAAATCGGCGAACTCGACGATGGTCATGCGAGCATCTGAAGGGCCCTTCACTAACCCTTCCTCTGTAAATGTATTTTGTTGAGCTCCCTGCCAACCGATAAATGATGACTCAACAGTATCTTTCAGAAGTGAACCTCCAAAATGATCGAGAAACATACCGTTAAATAGAAAAGTTAAGGGAATGATCGCCACAACTGAAATACCAACCCACTTAAATTCAGTGACGGCTTTAATGAGGTCATTGCTCAAGTGAGCAAAAGGTGGTTTATTTTGCATACTCCAAATTGCATAAAGGTGAGTAAAGCTAAGAAGGTAGGCAACCATGCAGAAGAGACAATAAGTTCCTAAGAAAATCATGCTAATGCTTCCCATGACCACCGAAGTCACAGCTACAAATAAACTAAGAAAGAAAGTGTAACGCCCGATGCGTTCCTTATCTGCCGTTAAGCCTAGTCCAAAGGATAGTGTGAGCATTAAAAGGACCAGTTGGGTCGCCATTCCAAAAAGCGCAATTGGAATTCCGAAAAGGGTCGAGTATTTGGAGGCGGCAACAGCATCACAGTTAAAGGTTTTACTAAGATTACAAACGGCCGAACCCGAAGAAAGTCCAAGGTGTAGCTCAAAATAATGATTACTAAGATAAAAATGGGTCGCCATAGCGGCAAAAGTAGCAATCAGTGCAAGATAGAACTTCCAGACAGTCGATTTTTGTTGGCTCATATTCATTCCTCGTCATAGTGATTGAAATCAACCCTCAGGGGTGAAACAATAGTTTCAAATGTCATCTAAGTCTTTTGATAATGCAACACGTGAGTGGGTACAAATTAGAAAAAAATTGTACCTGCAGATAAAGTCTGATGTGCAGCGCATGTTAGCAGACTCATGGTGGGAATTCATTCCACTCGAAAAACGTTACGCGAAGGAATTAGCACAGCCTTGGCGCTCTATTTCTAAATCTTTTTTATATGATGGGCTTGCCCACGCCGATGTCATTCTCTTGGGGGACTTCCACGCTCTTCAGCAATCACAACGTGGCCATTTGCGAATTTTGCGTGAGTGGCCCCAGCCTGAACAGCTGGTTTTGGCGGTCGAATTTTTCCAGGCCCGACATCAGAAGGTGATTGATTTATTTATGAAGGGGAAGCTTTCTGAACCCCACTTTCTAGAAAAAATTGCCTGGGAAAAGTCCTGGGGTTTCCCATGGGAACACTATAAGCCGATTATTGATTGGGCCAAGAAAAATAGAGTGGCTGTATTTGGTATCAACTGGGGTTTGCGACAGACCAAAATGAATTCAATTAAAACCCGAGAGAATTTCTCTGCTGTTTGTATTGGTAAAATTCATCATCGTTTTCCACAGCGAAAGATCTGTGTGATCTATGGGGATTTGCATTTATCTAAAACCCAATTACCATCGTCTTTGAGAAAACAAGAAGATTTAAAGAAACTTAAGATCATAAGGGTTTTTCAAAATGATGAGCCCCTTTATTTTAAAGCACTCAGTCATGGACTTGAAAGCAAATTAGAGCACATTCAGTTTAAGAGCGGGGACTTCTGTGTTCAGTCGGTCCCACCTTGGATTAAATGGCAAAGTTATATGCTTTTCTTGGAAAAGAACTTCGATCGCCAGATTGATGAATTTGATGGCGATGTGGATCACACTGATCATGTGGCGAAGCTCGTTCAATTCCTGTCGGACGAGTTTAAAGTCAGACTAAAGGGGTCAAATCTAGCGGTGTACTCGGCGGATGATACTCATGTTTACGCAAAAATTCGCCAGCATTTAACTAAACGAGAATGGAAAGTTGTTCAGCGGTGGATTACCGAACAAAGGACTTTCTATATTCCGGAATTAGAGTCTGGCTACTTGGGACGGGTCACAGTTAATCACACAGCAACCTTGGCTGGTGAATACTTTCATGCTTTTTTGTCGAAACGTAAATATATTCACTTTAATGGACAAAAAGATTTTGAACGGCAGATTTGGATCCAAGCCATGGCTTATCTTGGTTCAAAAGTGATTAATCATAAACGAAAAACAAATTCGATAGAAGATTTGCGGAAGTCATTGTTAACGGGTGAAGCTAAAGACTCCAACCGAAAAGTCCTTTTATTGGCACTCCATCAGAAGGTCAGGGAAATCAGTTTTCTAACTAATGGACACCTGATACCCCTCAAAAGATCAAAAATTGAGGATTTAGTTTATGTCGATGCCGCTCGGTTACTGGGTTCCATGTTGGGTGATAAAATCTATACGCTGTATCGAACGAAAAAATGGAAGCCCATTGATTTATTAGTACTAATGCAAACATCTCTGGAAGATGAAGATTTTAAATCCAAATACTATAAAATTCTCAGTGCCATGTCGAAGACCGAAAGAAATTGATAAATTCTGCTGAAAAAGGCAGGAACCAATCAACGTCTGTTTGATTAATAGACCGAAATGCCTTTGGCTGAGCGTGCCACTTTAGCGGAATTTAAAACTCAAATTATTTTCGAAAAAGTTTTTGAAAGAAACGACCAGGTGGGATTCCCATATAATAAATTAAGTTCACAGAATAGGATTTCTCAATATACTGACTTGGGGTGCTCAAGCCGAGGCTGTCGCCAGGTACCGCGAAGTTCATTTGTGTAAGGCCCACGCCAAGTCCAAGGTTTCCAAATTTCCAGTTAAAGCCACCGGCAATGGTAGGCCCCTCGATTATGAGCTGCTTTCCTTTAGACGTGGCCGAAATGTTATAGGCAGTAGCATTCATTCGAGAGGAGGAGCCTTGAATAAATAGGGGGCCAAAATGCAGTTCTAACCCTGGAGCTACGGAAAAAGATTGAATGTCATCGTATTCGGCCGCGACAACGTCTTGTCCCACCCAAGTCATTACTCTAGAGGAAATAAACATACTGACACGGAATTTGTTTTTTTCGAGTAAATAGAGACTTGTTTGGAGTTCCGATCCAATGCCATCGAATTCACGGCGAACTCCGGAAACGCTGGTGAAATCCAAATTGCCGCTGACAAATTGCATGCGGAAATCCACGCCTCTGAGCTCTTGTGATTGGGCCATGACCTGGAAAGATTGAAATATTAAAAATATAGCAGCACCAAATAGCTTTTGCATACAGATTATTATCGTCCTCCTGGCGTCTACACTTGAGACCGTTCTTGAATTTAATTGATCTGAAATTGACTAAAGTCCTGTTATTTAGCTGGATCTTAGTCAGCCGTGTATTCAGCAGAAGGATAAGATGGCGTCCTCACTTTATTTGAGATTCGCACTGCATCTACAGCACCATTGATCCAAAGAGAGGAACCTGTGCCACTGGTCGAATTAGCACCGATTTTAAATGGCACGTTAGGTGTGGCGAGGAATGACGTGCCAGCGGTACCAATCACACCCGAACCACGAGAATTCGCTCCTGAATTGCTCATGTAAAAATTGACCGTACCGTTATTCCAAGTCATAGCTACATAATACCATCGTCCAGTAGATAGGGTAATACAGCTTGAGGGCACAGTGGTTTGCGATGACCCATTCAAGCTTCCCAGAAATTTCAATCTCCATTTCGAACAACCTCCAGAGTTTTGTTTTTCCAGGCGGAGTTCCCAACCTAAGTTTGGTGACGCGCTACCAGTATTAGAAAAAAGAGAATAGTACTGTCCAGTCGCTCTCGTTAAGCCCGAAAAATAAAACAGCCCCTCAATGGTCATTTTGTTCGAAACGGAATTGAATGAGGCATTGTTGGCAACATCAAAATATTTACCAGTTCCTAGGTTAAAACTTTTTGGAGATGAAGTTGGTAATTTGCCTGAAGTATTTGTAGATGGGGAGCCATAGGACGTTAAATTATTATTAAAGGTGCTCGCAGAAGTGAATAATCCGCTATCACTCAGGGCCGTTCCAGTGCCCGCGTTCAAATGATAGATCGCTACAGCATTGTAGGCCGATTGAGTCCAGCTATATGAAGCGGCGCTACCGATATTACCGACGGCGTCGGTGGCAATCACTGAAAAGGTTGATGCTCCATTTGTTAATCCAGAATAGGTCGTCGGGGAGGAGCAGCTTTGATAAGCACCTCCATTCAGGCTGCATTGAAAAGTCGATGTTTCACTTGCTGAGAATGTAAATTTAATAGTGGTCACTAAGTTAGGGTCGGATGCGGCTGTGGTAATCGTTGTGGTAGGTGCGGTCATGTCGCGAGTCCAAGTCAGATTCGTAGCAGCAGAAGTGGCACCATTAAAAGACTCGGTTAGTGCAAAGCTATAAGTGCCATCACTTGTTTTGGAAACGGTGAAGGCATAGTTTCCAGAAACCGAGCAAATTTGGGTGAGAGATCCAGCGGGATCAACAATGTCTGACCCAGTGACGTTGCCTCCAATGGTGACAGTATAATCAGGTTGGCAGTCGCCGGATATAACCAAGTCAGAGACATTGTCAGCAAAAGGATTTATTGCTGGAGTTGTAATTGTCGGAGGGGGCAGAGAGTTACTATTGCGCGTCCAAGATTGAGTGACTGCCGCAGAAGTATTTCCGGCCAGATCTGATTGTGTGACAGAAAAATTGTAAGTCGCATCGGTGGATTTGATTATTGAAAAAGTATAAGATCCACTCGTGTTACAGGATACATTTTGAACTGAGTCGCCAGTAACATTAACAGTCGCATTAGGTTCGCAACCACCGGCCAAAGTGAGGTTTCCAGGGCCCGTGTACGGACTTGTCGATGGTGAAGAAATAGTCGGTGCCGCTGGAGGTACAATATCGCGGTGCCAAGTAAAAACTGTATCCGCTGATACATTCGAATTATTTGGATTCTCTTGATTAAACGTATATTCATAAACGCCATCAGTGGTTTGTTGAATGGTAAACGTTACTGGACTTGTTGTGCAGTCTTGCTCAATGACACCGGCTGGAGAGGTTACGTTAGCGGGGTCTACTCCAGTTAGATGCACAATAGCATCTTGGGGGGAGAGGCCCGTTTCGCATGTCAAAGAGATTGTTACGGTGGAACCACTTGAATAATAATTGCTAGTTGCGGGACTTGTAATGACTGGGGTAAATGGGATTGTCGTATCGCGCACCCACTGAAATCCCATTGAGGCCGAAACGTTGGCTGCGACATCCGTTTGGGTGAGCGAAAAGTTATAAGTGCCGTCGGTTGTTTTCGAAACCACGAAGGAATATGTACCGAGTGCTGAGCAACCTGTCGATAGGGTAGAAGGTCCGGATAAGTTAACTGTCGCCCCATTTTCACAACCGCCACCAATAGTTAAGCTGGTGTCACCAGATGTGTAAGGATTCATATTTGGTTGCGTGACCGTCGGAGCTGCTGGGGCGAGAGTATCGCGGCGCCAAGTAATTGATGCGGTACCGGAGGCATTGCCAGCGCGATCTACTTGGTTAATCGAAAAAGTAAAGACTCCATCCGTAGCTTTGTTGATTGAGAATGAAAAGCCGCCTCCAGCACTACAGGTGGTTGCTCCGGTGGCTCCACCACTGTACTGAACTGTCGCATTGGCTTCGCAGTTTCCAGAAATCGTCAGCGAACTTGCAGAACTAGTTACACTGGATGTCGCCGGAGTTGTAACTACTGGTGTTGTTGGGCTCACGGTATCTACAACCCAAGTGAAGGAAGCACTACTTGATGAAATTGATGAGGCATTGACTTGAGTGACATTGTAATTAAAGGAGCCATCAGTAGTTTTGCTGAGAGAAAATGAAAAACTATTCGCTGCGCAAGTCGTTGTTTGGACTTCTGCGCCAGAGAGATTGACGGCATTGCCAGTAGCGCATGTGCCTGTGAGAGTGAGAGTGCGAAGTTTCGCATAATAGGGAGAGCTAGCGGGAGATGTAATTGCTGGCGTTGCGGGAATTGATGAAAGGCGGGTCCATTGAAAACTAGCCGCTGCCGATTGGTTACCCGCAGTATCAGTTTGAGAAATGGAAACTGTATAGTTACCATCAACACTTTTCGAGATTCCAAAACTATAAGCACTAGAGCTACACGTAGTTGTTCCTACCGCGGCGCCTGTATAATTGATGGCAGCTCCAGTTTCGCAAGCTCCTCTCAGCGTAAGATTTGTATCGTTGGAAGTTAGAGGATTGCTCGCTGGATTAGTGATCGTCGGAGCCGATGGCGCGGCGGTATCACGAATCCACTGGGTTGATGTTGATGAGGAACTCTGCCCAGCGAGATCTTTCTGCATCACTGAAAAGTTATAAGTTCCATCCGTTGATTTACTGACCGTAAAGCTGTAAGAGCTTGCCGAACAAGCCACATTCTGGGTGAAACTTCCCGAAAGGTAAACAGTGGCCGCATTTTCACAGCCTCCTGAAATCGTGATGGAACTCGCGTTTGACGTAACCGGAGAAGTCGCTGGAGTGGTAATGGTGGGTGCCGCTGGTGGTGTAGTGTCGAGACTCCATTGAAGTGACGTATTGCCAGAGGTATTTCCTGCTATGTCGGTTTGAGAAACATTAAAATTATAAGTCGCATTGGTTGATTTATTGACGCTAAATGAGAAGCTTCCTGAAACACAATTGACCATTCCCGTTGAGTCACCAGTCAGATTTACAGCGTTGCCGTTATCGCAAGTTCCAGAAATCAAAAGAGACGGCGACGATGAAGTATAAGGATTGATACCAGGTGCGGTAATAATTGGTGCCAGTGGCGGTAGCGTATCTCTAGTCCATGAAACACCTATCGCTCCCGACTGGGTGCCTTCGTTTTGCTGATAAACGGTATAATTGTAAGTCCCGTCCGTTGCTTTGTTAATATTAAAACTGAAGCTGCTTGATGCACAGACGGCATTATTAGAATCACTTCCTGCGAGGTAAACTGTATTTCCATCAACACAGGTACCGGCAATCGTCAGGCTGTTTCCATTATCAATAACTGGAGTACTAATTGGTGACGTGAGTGTTGGCGTTGGGGGA
>CAZYOE010000011.1:0-59096 GCA_964648725.1 uncultured Pseudobdellovibrionaceae bacterium
ACGTCAAGCCAAAAAAAGCTCCGACGCAAAACAAATTTTATTCACCCCTGTTTTTGTTTACAAGATCGAATCGTCACGATAGCTTTGGGTTCAAAGCGAAGACTCTCCTTCAAACGGTCCAACCAAAAATTGAGCAAGAAATACCAATTCAAGAGGAAACCTTTTCTCTTGCTATTAACGTTTGGAAGTTAAGTTATTATAAGCCACTGACTAGCGCAGAATGCAACCGAAGGCCCCCTGGACGGGGGGCTTCGGGGTTGGTCGTCGGGAGTCTTCCGGGGAAAGGATGCCCCTGCCACCAGGAGGAGGCTTCGAATGCGGCAGAGTATTCCAAATTGAGTTCCAATACCATTAACTCCACTTTACGATAAAAAATATCGAACGCTTCTACCTATTTAAATTCTATGTGCGATGTGTAACTTCGAGAATGAAAAAAATAGTTCTTTCTTAAGACGCCCTCAATGAGCCATTTCCATGACATAAAAAGCTGTTCCGGGAATTGCTGTACCACCGACTACACCTACTCCATAAGGTCAATGCCAAGAGAATCCAAAGTCCACAATTATCTATTTTTATTGATACTTTGTAAAGATTTAGGACCTGAGCCAGTCTACACCAAACAATCAAGGATAAACCCCAGCTCCAGTTTAGTTTTGCTCAAAACAAACATTGGGCTGTTAAATTTCTATCCGGATAATAGATTCCTAACATCCCTAACATTTTTCGATCGAATCATTATTCGGCCGCTGGAGGCCACGGAGAGAGAACAGTGGAAGCAGTTATCTCAAGAGCACCATTATCTTGGTGCTTGCAGACTGTCATCAATGGGTCAACTTGGGGACCCTATTTTAAGACGACTGAGTTGTCTAGGTGCCAAAGCGCAGTCAATCTCAGATAAACTAATAGCAATTTCTACTTCAGGCAGATGAGCTACAAATGAACTAATGTAGTTTAGTTTAACAACAGAGATTTGTGGAAATCTTGACAAGTGGGCCCGAAAACTAAGTTACGCCACACGCTTTCTGGCACCTCCCTTGCAATCTGAGGAAGTATGGGTGATTTAATAAGGTTTTTCATTTTACTAATACTAATGATGGTGAGTCAATCTTGGGCTCTTCAACCTTCCGATCCTTCTTCGACAGTGAACAAAAAATTCAGTATGTCAGGCTGTTATAATGCCATTAAATCAGACCTACAGATAAATGCCCCAAAACCTATAAAGTTGAAGTCGTTAAATCGCTATCTCGAGGAACGCTTGAAATATATTGATCAAATGCCCGGAGGAAGAAAAGAGTATATCGATGCTTTTTACAGACAAATCGCAATTCGGTTTGGCGTCGAAACTCTGCATAATCTTGATTCTATTATCACTAGAATCAATGGAGCTGAGCTTGATACCATTAAAGCAGTTCTTGCGCTTTCATTCTTTCGGTCACAAAGATACAAACAAAAATACCAAATTAAGACTGCAGCAAAGTCTGACAACAATTCAACTTTTACCACTTCGGTTTACCTTGATCTTATTCAATCGAAGCCTAATAAGTCCTCGATTGAAGTGTTTACTGAAGATGTTGTTCCTTTACTCATAAAAAGTGGAGTCAAAAAAGTATTTATCGCTCCAACGTTTATGTCCTCACCTAGAATCGATGGTGGTTATGATCCTAGGGATACCTTTCAAATTGATCCTTTGATTGGTAACAGAATTCAATTTAAAAAACTTATCGATACTCTGAATGCCAACAACATTGGTGTCATGACCGATCTCATGGGACACGTCAGTTCAGAACATCCCTATTTTCAGGCTTTACTTAAGGGTGATCTTACTATGCAAAAATATTTTATTACGCGTGATTCGCCGCCCATCGTTCGAAATCGTATAAGCAACGGCAGTGATAAAAGCATTGTCTATCAGGATGACCATAACCCTGAAAGTACTTACGAACGCCAGCTCGTCTTTGGAAATCAGGGTGAGCCAGATCATTGGCATCTTTATAAGATTCCAGTCCTTAATCATGAAACCGGAGAACCTACTCCGGGAAAATTTAAAGACATTTGGGTTTACAGTACTTTTTATCGGCACCAAATTGATCTGAACCTACAAAATCCTTACGCCTTAGGTATTATGATTGAGCAAATTCGATACTGGAGTGACTTTGGAATTCGTGACTTTCGAGGGGACGCAGCGCCTTGGAGTATCAAGCTTCCTGGCCAAAGTGGTCGAAGTCAAAACGAAACAGTGGCATTACACCAACTCTATTCACTCTTTGCCCGTTTGCTCAATGAGAACTCAGGTTATGTACCAGAGGCAGTAGAGACTCTCGATGGAAACCTAAGATTGGCCGAGGACTCATCCAAAAACTTTAAGAACTCGAAGGTGCGATCCGGAGCCACAGGAATTTATCTACTTCAATTTGTTGAGGCCCTCCGAGCCTATGCAATTACAGGTAATTTTTCGATGGCCTATCAACTTCTAAAAGAGATTATTGCAAAGTTGCCAGACAATATAAATGGAATCTTATCACTCACTCAACATGATCAATTCTATTTAGGGTTTCTGAAAGATTGGGGCCACTTGCATGAACAAGTGACCAACCATATTTCAGATCATGGTGGTTTTGTTTCGAAAGATGGCAATAGTGGAGTGGGCAGTTTGAATCGAATTTTAGATCAATCAAGCTTTGAGTTTCTTTACAAGATGGCTTTTGGTCTCAAAGGAGAAGTGTATACCCAACTTGGAAGTGAATTTGACCTTCCTTATAATTGGGACGCCCTTTATAAAAACCTTCTTAATCGGTTAAATGCAGAAGTTCTAAGAGGTCAAAGGAAAGAAAGTGACCCTTATTTGCAAACCGCCAAAGACCTAGTAAATAGTTCTCATAAAGGGCCGCCTCCAGTTACTATCGATCCATCTATTCGTGAAAAGCTTCTTGAAGATCTTCGCTACCTCCAACGTTGGGAAATTGTTACTAACTCAAAAAAGTTTGAGGATGCAGTGACCGGTCGCAATTCTTACTTCAGCAAGGTAGTCCATCTCGCTGAGATAAAATCGAGTTCAGATGCCTTAAAAAATGGTAAAACTGTGGTTCTAGAAACCTTTAATCAGCAGTCAAGTGCTTGGTTGCGAGTTTCGCAAAGAACAAAAGAGTCAATTTTAGTTCTCGGTAATGGGAGTATGGAACCACAGGAAATTTCAATTCATATTGGAGTTGAACATCTAGCAGCCGACGAAATAAAAAGAATTCAAGATTCGGGAATTATTGAACTCGAATCGGGCGTTACATTCCACCTAACCCAGCCCATTCATTATTATGATAATAAGGAAAAATTTGTAATTACTCTTCGTGTGGAGCCAAAGACAATTCTCTATCTAAAGTTAAAATAAGCATTCAGTCGGGTAGGACCACATCTGAAGCAGAAGCAGGTGAGGTTCTACCGCTACCAATAGCATTAACATCAAGGGACGAATTATTTTTCTAAATCTTTGGCTGGCACAGACAATTGAAATAATTAAAACCCCAAAATAATCCCAAGCCCAAAAAGGATGAATAGAGCACTCGCGATACGATGAAGCAAAGTCATCGGGAGCTTTTCAGTAAATCGATGACCAAAGAAGACAGCCAGCCCATCAGCGCCTAACATTCCAATCGTAGTTCCGAGCGTAACCAGCACAGGCACCACAAATTTGGCCCCCAATGCCACTGTAGCCAGTTGAGTTTTATCACCCATCTCCGCAAAAAAGAAAGTCACAAGCGTCGTAAGAAATGGTCCCCATTTGTGTTGATCTTCCATTCCTTCATCTTTATCCGGAACTAACATCCAAAGTCCAAAACCGATAAAGGTGCCACCCAGAATCCATTTTAAAAGAACCGGTGAAATATATTGAGTGACGTAGGCGCCAGCATAACTGGCCAGCGCATGATTCAATAGAGTTGCTGCTAAAATGCCCGCCATTATGGGCCAGGGTTTGCGAAATTTCGCTGCGAGCACAAGCGCCAAGAGTTGAGTTTTGTCTCCCATCTCGCTGACAAAAACTAACAAGAATGAGTTTAAAATTGCTTCCAAGAAATACCTCAAAAGCGGAAAGGCTAATTTAATTGTTGCCGACTGACAACCAAAAAGGATCATAGGTGCTCAAGAACTCGGTCCGGTACTTTCACTGGATTCAAGAAGTTGATGGGCGGGAGCCACATCGGCCTCACTAGACACCCTGACTTTAGGAGCTGTGATTGATCCATTCCTCGTTATAGATTGAAGGTCTGAGAGTTATTTACCCTCGGCCCATAGAATGGCCTTATCCAATTGTCTGAAAGAAAATTGCTTAAACTCCGGTGTTAAAATACGAGGTACAATCTTTGCTGCGAGAGCAGGAAGCTGACCATCTACCGCCATTGCAACTCTTTTAACCTTTTGGTGATGAGACGACACAAAATCAATATGATGAATTAAGCTACCAAGGTTTTCCCAACCTGGAAAATTCTTGGTCGACACAACAATACCCTGCAACATATGATGACTCTCAATCCAAGGATCTACAATACTAGTAACCTTGTCAAAATCTTGCCGACGTAAGGGTCCCTCTGGATGTAAAATCAACACCCCATTATCTTTCAAATCAAATTTCAGCTTTGCTTCCGTATCCTCTGACTCCAACCAATCGACTGCTTTTCCCAATTGGTCACTACCAAATATCTGAAGTGGAAAAGGCATAACCGTATTCATCAATCGCACACTTTTTTGCAACCAATTTTTATCGCTGACCACGGCACACTTCTCAAATAAACGAAAATACTTTACTCCCACCATCAAATCGTCAACTGCCGCCCCCGCATTAAAACCCTCAAATGCCGGGCCCAATTGATAGAGAAAACGAACATGAGCGCCCTGCTTCTGTTTCTCTTCCAAAAGAGGCACTAGAACCGACTCATAATCACCCCGAGTGACTTTCCCTTCAGCAGTGACGCCCAAAATATTTGCAGGCAGATCTTCTAACTTTCGCAACATATATCCTCCCATGAACTAAGCTTTGATCTTCATTTCATCACTAAAACTGGGCAATTTGCATTGCGCATCACATGTTCGATCACATTCCTGGAAATCTTTTTGTTTAAGTGAGATCCCAGTCCGCCAAATAAGACTAAACTAATTCCATTCGATCTTACGAATTGGCTGATGGACTCTTTAAACGTCAAAGTATCAACTGCAACGGTGATTTCGTAATTAGAAACTTTGCCGCTGATCTTCTCCCTGAGTTTTCCTCGTTGCGACTCTACATTTTGTTCCAGCCTACGCTGATGCATTTTAAGAATCTTCCACATTGGACTTTCTGCACTAAAATACCGACTTGCTTGGTCTTGCACATGGTAAAAGAAAGTCATTTGGCCATCGAGAGCCTCTGCGATCCCCCCAATCAACTTCGCTTCCCCCTCATCGAACTCACCGCCCTCCATTGGGCACAAGATTCGATTAAAGTCGGATTTCAATTCACATGCTGGGTTTAAAATTAACAATGGAATTGGCGACTGAGCCAACAACTCATTGGTAAAACTTCCGATGACATAATGAGAGGCAGACTGATGAGCATGGGTTGTTACGGCAATCAAGTCACATTGAAGACTTTTGGCGTAATCAATGAGCGTCAGAACTTTATCGTCCACTGAAGTCGGATAAATCATATTTTCCGGAATGACTTTCACTGGAGCAAACTTTAGATCCTTAATTTGTGAAAGCCTATTTTGAATTTCTTCTTCTGCAAATGGAAAATACTCATCAACATGAATCCCCGGAAAAACATTAACGGGAACTATCTTAGGTTCGACACTCACCTTCTGACAGAAAATTGCAATATTTTTGGCCGCAAGCTCTTCGGTGCGTTGAATATCAGTAAACACATCTACGGCCCAAATAACATTTTCTACGCTGAAGTTTGCAGTTGTTTCCATAACCACCTACCCTCGGTTTTAGAACTTATTGGACAATGTACCTAAAACCGCGAATCATGGTTAGTTATTGCTATTTGTGTCTAGAATCTACGGGGACAAGCTGCCTCAAACTTGTTTTGTTTATGTTATTTTCTTAACAAATGAGCCTCAATATTCACATTGAAGATGTTCAACATCCTCACCACCAACGTGAGCGCGCTCTTCATGAGGCGCAAGATGGGCTTTCATTACACTGTTTGCCGATTCATGATGAGCTAACCCCAATACATGCCCCAGCTCATGCACCAGTAAACTTTTGAGACTGAAATCATATGCCGACGAAGGCTCATCTAAATAAAATTTAAAGGACTTCGCCGTTCCATTGATTCTCACATCGGCTTCTAAAATCTCAAATTCACGACTGTACAAATCAGTTCGCCCCTGTTCAGTTTCCCGACCTCGCTCCCAATCCGATAGCCAATAGATAACGGATCTTCCGTCGCGAACAGGTTTTGGCTCACCATCTATCACTTCTTCTTGCAGAACAAAGATCACTCGCCCCAGACTCTCCTCCCACACCTTCATCGAATCGATGACAGCCGATTTATACTTTTGAGGAAAGCTGCGATGAAGATACAATGATACTGGTACTCGTTCATTCCAGGAGACTCTCTGGCCATTATCGTCTGTGACAAAACCACACGACTCCTCAGGCTCTGTTTTTGACTTCGCGCAGCCAGTAAATATAAGCACTGACGGAATAAATACTAGAGCCATGAGAGCTTTCATGACTGCCTCCGTTTCTGATTGACCTTATAACAAGGAACGTGGGGACGAAAAAGACCACCGAAAGTTGGATCTTTTAGGTGATACAAAGCATCTATTGATGAGCCCGAAATAAATTTTGGATTTAGGGCTTTCAGATCACGCACGGGATGTTCCGCAAAATTAGAGAAGTCCACCCAAACCCGATCAATGACGATCTCGCCCTTCTCATCTGCACATTGAAAATTATTTTCAACAGGGCCTTGCATGAATTGGCGTATGGTTGTGAGCGTTTTTTCCAGATCATTTAGACTTGGTCCTGTTTCAACTAACTCATTGAACTCATCGAGTTCATTTTGCGTTCGTAGCATTTGCAATTCATAACTATTATCAAAGAAGCGCCGTTGCCAAGAGTCAAAGCGAGTGAGCATGAGCGAGGTCTGTTCTTCGGAGAGATTCAAACAAACAGGACCCTTCGTCACTTCCAATTGTTGATATATTTTAGTCACCGCGGGATTCGTATCTTCAAGAATCTGACACTTGATCACCCTACGAGAATTGGCTTGCAACAAATCACGCTTCGAGTTTTGTTGCCCCAAAAGCCTTTGCTTAAACTCTTCCTCAGCCATGCTTACACTTTCAATGACATCAAGAATATCTCGCTTCACGAGCTTAAACACATTTGGGTGAAGTAAAACGCCGAAGGCGGGATCTCGTAAATCAGCAAGAGTTCTCTGCTCTGGCGTCAGACCTTGTAACTTCTCCGGAGGTGTTGCCGTGACTTGATAGGCCGTCATGGTTCTGCCAATCAGGTAGGTATAAAGGTAAACCGATCGGATCATTCGCAAATCTGCCGTACGAATGCGTAAGTTCTTTACTAGAACTAAATCTTTCGGAAGCGTGACTTTGAAATCAAAATTAGGATTCGTCAGCAACCGATCAAAGCCCTCCTGGCTTTTCTCTATTTCCTTTAAAAAGGGTTCAATGAATAAACTGATCCCTTCGCGGTAATTCTTGGTTTTTCTTGTAACTGGAGCACTCAGGTAACGGATCAGACCAAACTCCGGCGCTTTGTCTTCGAAAAATGGATCTGTAATATAGGCATTCCATTGAGCACTCTCAGATCCTTGCACAGAGACTTCAAGAAATCCCCTCAGTGCTCGGAAAGGGCGTAAAAGTGACAGATAAAGCAAAGCCTTTTCATTGCCTCGATCTCTTTCAATAGCCATCTCAAAAAACAAGAGTGCCTCATCAAGAGCCTTAATCGAAAGATTATCAATACCGTCAGTGGCAAGATCATTTGCAACAGCAGCGTCGTCTGCAATTTCAACGGCCCTCTCGCCATTGCGGGTTAACTCATTGGATGATGCTGCTTTAGCCTTCGAATGGAGTTCGCGAAGTTCCGCGTGAAGGGCTGAGCCTGAACGAGGCTGACCGCAAGCAACCAAATGAGCGATGGCCAAAACCAAACCAACCGCTAAAATCAATTTGTTTTTCATAAATGAACCTCGAGTATCGATAGATTTTGTTTGGTGACTTTGAGAATTCCGTTTTCATAGGAATAATCAAGTCCCTTCGGAGTGGGCACCACTTTATCATCGATCTTAATTTGAACAGCCAAAGGCTCGGCTCGGCCTCCAGTCACAGTATCAACATGCAATCCTAATCTCAGATCAAACTTCCGGGTGGTGCCAACCTTAGTGTCCCGAAAATGAGTGGACAAATTCAGAGTGATGCCATGAAGTCCTTTTATCGAACGGACATGAAGTCTGCCGGAATTCCATACGATCTCTCCCAGGGAACTCAACGGTTTTGAATCACTTTTAATCCCATTGAGATCAAGTAGGCCCTCTTTATCCGCCACTCGATATGAATCTATTGGCTTACTTGTGGCAACCAACTCAATGGACTGACCAAGTTTCAAAAGACTGAACAAATCTTTGATGAATTCCAATCTTCGAGCTGTCCCGTTCGCAGAAACTTTTTCGACGACGTAAGTACTTTTCATTCCATTCGAAAATAAAACAACCAACGCAACCGAATGAACTTGTTCAAAAGATGTCAACGATAAGTTTTCCTTACTACCACCGCCCGGAGAGCCTTCCACACCTCCGCCACCGGGAGAGCCTTCCACTCCCCCACCGCCCGGTGAGCCTTCCATACCGCCGCCTCCCGGGGCTCCAGTTCGCGACGGGTTTATCCTAAAGAAGGGCGAACTCTCTTTTAGAAGCTCAATCAATTTTTCCTTGTTCAACATTGGAAACTCGTTAACTTGTTGAAGCTCAACGAGAAGTGGATGCGGTTCATTAAACGCAGTATTGTCGATTTTAAGTGGAATTCTCAAAATCAGTTCGTCGGCAACACCAGTGTCCGGTGCTTTCTTTTTATTGACAGCAAATTGCACAATGTCAGCCGTCACAAGTAAATTGAGACCTGGCGAGTTTATTCTCATATTACTAATCGGGAGGCTGGTCCCTAGTTCACTGGAATCTGTAGAGAGTAGATTACTAAATGACTTAGCCGTGATCGGATACGCATAACCAAACTTGCTCTGCCGATCAAAAATATATCCCATTAATCCCAACAAGAGATTATCCAAATCAGGCCGAGGCTCATTGGATTTTGTTTGTACACCACTCGTAAATACCGGACCACCACTCATACCAGGAACAAATTCACCGCCGATATACCAAAAACTTTCAGTGAGTGGAGCCAACGAGTTTACTGCATCTTGAGTCACCATGGATGCTCTCAGTAATGGCGTAATGTTTGAATAACTTAGCTCCTTTTGCTCCGTGAGACCTGGGTTCATGCGGGTATAATTGGGAACCCAGGAGTACTCGCGAAAATCACTGGGGTTTAAAAATCCTAACTTTGGCAACTCAATCGCCATTTGTTCCGTAGGTGAAGTTTCAACTTCTAACAGTGCCAAATCTTCACCCGCGCTGATTGAAAACCTACGGAAGGCAAGTGTACGCCAAGCTCTTCGATCATCAGTAAACAGGGTTAATCGATTTGCTTGTTCATCCTCGCTATCGAGCAAAACATGATTCGCTGTTAAAACTAGAAAACCCTCACGCCCCCGAAAATGATGGCTGGGCCCTTGGCTATACCGACCTACAATCACTCCCGTACCCCATCGAGCGTTTTGCGTTTCTTCGAAATCCTTGGCGCGACTTTCGATACGCACCACCGATGATAGTTTCGAAGTAGAGCCGGTGCTTTGAAGTGGCTGTTGCGGTGGTATGATTTCAACATCTGAGTGCACATTTAATTTGGTACTTGTATTGGAAACATTTAATTCCAAGAAAGTCGCCCTGGTCTGGGGCGCAATCAAAAATCCGACCAGGAAAAGAACCAGTGAGTTTATCATACAACTTTCTCCTTTAAAGTATAAAATATTCCCCTACCCCGCCCCTGCCGAACGATAAAGTTCATTTCAATGAGTTTATTGAAGTCGTTGGCGGCCGTGGATTTTTTGATCTGAAATCGAGTCATCACTTCGGCTCGGTCAATAAATCCTTTTTTTTCGATCATTGTTAAAATCCAATCCAAACGCGGTGGCAAATTTCGACTCGCGCGCAGATTACGAAAATCCGCCTGCGGTGTGAGACTCGCGATGTCATCCAAAAAATAGCCTTGAATAAGTTCTCGATTGGTAAAGTACCACCCAAGACGACCTGAACTGATATTGATACTGAGCCCTTGCTTACGTAACCAATCCCTCAAACGGGATATTAAATTGTAAATAATCGGATCATGTTGAATGGGATCATAGCTTGAATATCCAATACCAAGTGCTGCTAACTCTTTGCTGAGACCAGCAGGATGTCGATACAAACTCAAAGCCAATTCTGCTAGCAACGGCTGGCCATCTAGGTTTTCCAAGCTTTCGACAGCAATCACTCTGCGAGCTTCACCATCAATCAGCATCTCGCTGTTCAACAAGGACTTGCCAAACTCTAAACTGAGGGGCGATGTCGATAGGTGCAACAACCCTGCCCATGCAATCACCTTTTGCCGTCCGAGTCGCCCCACTGTTTGCACAAAGAGGGATAGATCCTCGGTTATTCGGCTCAGATGTAAATCCAGCATCAATTTAGCAGCCTCGTCGGAGAGATAGATTTTGATATGACGAAGTGTCGCTGGGATTAATCGCTGCTCACTCAAAAGGGCTACGCCTAGACGTTGCAAGAAAGGAATCTGCTTCACCGATTCAAATGCGGTCGCTCTGACTTGCGCATCCTCATCGACTAACCGGATCAGAAACTCACTGATTTTTTCACCTTTTTCGAGATCCTGAATTTGATATTGATCGATCAACTGCAATAGTTTTTTTTTGCAGATCCTTAACACTCAACTCCTCATTCAGAAAATCAAAGTAATATTGATAAATGGGAAGCAATGAATTCTGCTCTGGAAAACCTATGCTTTGCCGAACCTCCATCAGAAGTCGCACCAGTCTTTTTCCTCGCTGAACTTCCCCTCGCGCCATCAACACCCAAAAGAAAAACTCTGCGCCCCGCAAATGATCTTTGCTCCACCGCGTATTTTCAAAAAGAACTTCGAAGCGTAAAGTTGCCTCAGTCAGATTTCCTTCGTTGAGTTCATAGATCGCTTTTGAGAGAGAATGACTTTCCGGAGATAAAGTATTTTTATTTTTGGCGACCTTCTCAATAATGGACCAAGATCTCCGAGACGCCTTGATATCTCCAGCCCACACAGACTGTTGGATCGCCAGAAAGGCAAGAATCGGAAGATCGGTCTTCCGATTGGGCAGCTCCTCAAGGAGATCAATGGCTCGGAGGTAATAGTCCGCGCTCTTTTGATTTTTTTCTAGCTGCTGATAATACCCGCCTCTGAGCCAACTCAAGAAGAACTGGGATAAATGATCCGTTGATGCAGAGATTTTTTTTTCAATCGCTGAGAAAAGCCCCATTTGACCTTGATTGATGGCAATCACCCCAAGATTAAACGACAACACTCGCTGGGCCCAAAATGGCAGATGCTCACTGATAGCCTCGATCTCTCGAGCAGCCCGACTTAGTTCATAAAAAGAAGTACCTTCAGCAGCATACCTGTACCGCACAACCCAATCTCGCGTTTGCTGGCACAGGGATTCAAGGACAACAAAGCCTTCCTTAATTTGGCCTGTCGTTCTTAACAAATGGGCCCTCAAAAACTCTGAATAGATCGCGAATTCATTTTTTGATAATTGTGCAAAGTGATGTTCCCGCAAGGTCTCGAGGTCAGACAGGCGACCTAACTTCCAGGCACAAAATACAAAGAACAAGGTTTGCGAAAGCGTGAGTTGTTCTGGGAGCTCCCATGCAAGATTGAAGTAGGCGGATATCGATTCGTTTTTTTCCATTTCAGAAAGACGCAGGCCAACCCCACCATCAATTGGAGCTTTTGGAGCATTCAAATTGGGATTCCGCAGTTCAAAACTATTCATCGTGTCCTTCGAGATTCCTTAATGAAATAGCTAGTAACACAGCTTGATAGCGAACAAATAGAGAAGCCTTTTCAAGGTCCATGACAAAAAAAAGCTTCTGCAAATAGGCCGTTATTGGAGCTTTTTGGAGTATCTTGGAATTTCCCACTGTTCTCGATTGTTTTTATTTATATATTTCGCATATTTAACACCTCCATGGCTGTTAGTTCCCGAACTCCATGAACTGTTTTAGGTTCCCTTTCACAAAACGGCGTTCCAGACGCCACAACCAATAAAGGAGAACTTTATGAACCTAAATAAACTAAATTTACTTGGAATGGCGGCGGTGATCGCGCTGTCCGCTTGTTCCAACGACAAGTCAACTCGCAAAGCCCAGGGACTGGCGAGTCAAATGGTAAGCGCCGCTGATATTGAAGCTCAGTCGCCATCTAAAAAAGAGTCCGCCGAGAAACTGGCTCTTGCCGCTGAAAAAATGGCCCTCAATCCTGGTGGTTTTATTTATGCGAGTGAGTTGATCGATAAAGCACTGAACTTAGATCCTCAAAATACTCGAGCCCTTTTTTACAAAGGCCTTATCAGTCCATTTATGGCCCAAAGAGGAATTTGGGCACGTATGGCTCCCTGGATGGCAAAACAGTCCGCCAAACAACAGAAGGAGTTCCAAGAGACCATTCGACAAATGCCGGAATCTGGAATTAAAGAGTTCTTATTGGATGGCAAACCTGACATTGAAACCGCAGCCGACTGGCAAAATCATTACTCTGTGACTCGTTCAGCTCTGATCAAATCACGCAATATGATTCAGGGTCTTAAAAAAGAGACCTTGGATGCCAACTTCACTATTTTTTCCGCAGGTAACAAGGGAACTGACTCCGACATCATCCGTCATTGTTCTCCCAAGAAATTAGCGGACGGAGTCTATGAAATTCCCGCTTGTAATTACCAGTATACCACGCCTTTAAAAATGGCGAGACCTGACTTTGAAGCTATCTCTCTCAGCCTCACCACCTTTGCCGTTGGATATACTTGGATGTTCACCGCTTATAACTTTGAAGGCCTTGAACGCGTCAGTAAAGCTCTTGAAGAGGCTTCAAATAATAATGGTTATGTGAACTATGAAACGGGTCTTGCTATCGTAAAGAGTGAACCCAATTTTCTTAAACTTCGTGATCCACAAGCTCTTAAGGACATTCTCTCGATTGGTAACGAAGGCATGGAGGCTTTACGTTATGTATTGAAGCATCAGCCTGAACTTTGTCGCAAAGGATATCAGGATCCTAAAAATCGTCCTGGTTATTTATTTGGCCAAGGATTTTGCTCAAATGCCGAAGCTTCTCATCAAGTGGTAACTATCAACGCCCTCCTCAATGGACCCGTGCAAATCGTAAAAGAAATTGATCCTCATGGTGGCCATGAGTCTGACGAACGATACTTGACCGAAATTAACATTGAGCAAGTTCTAAAAAATCCTATTCAAGATCTGCACGATATCTTGCCTATCTCAATGGATCCGACCACATCACAGGTTCGCTTTGCCGATGATACTTTGGGCGGTCTCTTCCCTAACAACGATGCCTCTGCCTTTTTTAGTTTTGGGGCACACTCGAACGCAGTCAGTGTTCATCCTGCAAAGGATTTAAAATAATGAGTTCAAAATTTGGAACACTGGGAGAATCACTTCTAATCCTTACATTTCTCATTCCCGGTGTACCAGCTGCCGCGACCATTTCGGCGCGGCGGCAACTCACAAATAATGTGACTTGGCAATCCTGCAATGATTTTAGAATTTGCTATACATTAAAAGCTCAATTAGTGGACGTAGGCTACCTGTCCAATCGCTATTATGCGGCCCCCATTGAAATCGAAGTATTTAAAAAAATGACCAACGGGAAACTAATTCGACTCCGCCAATTCCACGCGAAAGAAGGACAATGGAATTGCGAACGAAATCAATGGCTGCTCATTCTCATTGATGGCAGCAAAAAGGAACGAGAATATTCTTTCGTCCCCGAACAACTCCAAAATTAAGTAATTGCGGTAATAATTTTTCACTCCCTCAAAAAAGTAATCTAGTAGGTATAACTCTTGTGTATTCAACCAAACTCATTCATGATAATCCCATGAATTCCTATTTTCGATTCATTTTAATTTTTTTTGTTTCAGGTCTCTGCAAATTAAGTAATGCCAACCTGTCGAAATTTACGAAAATCCAAATTGAAGGGTATAAGTCTGAGAATGAGATTCATCAGCAAAAAATCCAAATGACCGCACCCACTGCTGAATTGAACCAATCCCTTAAGAGTCAAAGACTCTTACAGCCTTCCATTTTCATTTTATCCGCTGAAACTGAAATCATTGCTACAGCCAACCAAGCCCTCTTTAGAGAAAATGAGATTCTTATGGTGGGCAATGTTCAAATAAAAATAATAGCTTTAGAAAGCTCCCTAAAAATATTCGAACTAAAGTCTCCCTCAGACTTGCTCTCCCTGGATTTGTCCGCAGCGATTATTAGAAGTTCCACCGTTGAAGCCAACATTAAAAAGCATTCTTACCTTGGCCACGGAATCCGCATTGATTTAGCCCGAAAAGATATCCTGTGGATCAGCGATGTTCATCGGAAAAATTCAAAAATTAAGCTGAACACTCCCCTGAAAATGAAAATCTTTTAAGGAGACCGTTGTTAAATTGGGTCACCCATGGTAATGAGTTTGCATGCAACAAAACCCCCATAAGTTACAAAAAGCTGTTTTTCTTGATCGCGATGGCGTCATCAATCAGCTCATCATGAGAAAAGGTAAGGCCCAAGCTCCCTATATAATCGAAGAACTGGCTTTGTTTCCAGGAGTCGAAGAGGCCTGTCATTCCCTCAAAGCGGCTTCTTATTTGCTAATTGTTGTTACCAATCAGCCTGATGTCGCTCGAGGGTGGGTTAATCTTGAGAGCGTCGAAATAATTAACAAACGTATTCGTGAACTTCTGCCCATTGATGACGTCGAAATATGTTTTCACACCGACATCGATCAATGTCACTGTCGCAAACCAATGCCTGGGATGTTAATTGAGGCTTCAAAACGATGGAATATTGATCTCTCTAAATCCTATATGGTGGGTGACCGTTATGGGGATATTGGTGCAGGAGTTAAAGCTGGTTGCACAACTATCCTTGTTGGGCCGGGCGATAAACAGGGTCATCATCCAGATCCCCACTTTAAAGCAACCTCGCTTCTTGAAAGTTCTCGAATCATTTTAGGAGATCGTTAACGTTAACTTTCAATCTGTGCTTGCTCTACTCCCCTAACGAACGCATAGATTATTAGAAGTGCTATTTCGGCGCAAGGTATCATCTGACAATAGCCAGTATCTCCAACCCTGATTAAGACCAAAAAATAGATTTAAAGTTTATCAGCTTTCAATTGGCCTCAAGCATCTTTTCTACATGTTCGATATGCTCGGTCTCAATAAGTACGAAGTTGCGGACCATTTCAGAAAGTGCGATATCTTTACCAGAGTATTCTAGCAAGTCTTTATATTTTGCCAACGCGGCTTTTTCAAAATCGAGGCTCTCTTTCAATAACTCCAGAACCTTGTGGCTTTTAGAATCAGGGACTGGATAAACTTTGAGAGAAGGATAACCTCCAAGGGCAGTTATTTTTTCACCCAAAGTTGCGGCATGTTTATAACCTTCGTTCGCTTGCTCATGAAACCATTTTACAATAGGAATTCGATTTGGACCTTTGGTGAGCAATGCATAATGTAGATATCTCACTACACCTGAAATTTCCATTTCTAAAAGTTCATTGAGAATTGAAATGACTTTTGAATTTTCGCTCTTAGCCATAACCACCTCCCGGTCGGTTGTAAATGGATATTATGTATAGACTCACGGGTGATGGTCATTGTCAACTTCGGTAGATTAGGGAAATCTCAAATGAATGTTAGTTTACCAAAAAACTTCCTACTTAGCTTCTTAATGTCATTGAGGGATATCGGGGTAAAACAATTGGATTCTTGTTTTATTTATTAATAATCAAGCTAGCACTTGAAGAATGCCATGGATTGCTAGAAGCGAGTGACTCTCATTCTCCTGCGGCAATTTGAGTCTAAATAGTTGTGGAGATATTGAGTTGTCTCAATATGAGAATCCAGGTATCGTTCTATGAACTTTACACTAATATCGATCAAATCGGAGCTATTCTCTATACGTTATCAAAACGAAATCAACGGTAATACCATTTTCAATTAGAAAGGCTTATAAATCGAAATACGCAAAAAGATTTTCAACCTGCAACTTAAATGCACCTTTCTCAGCGATGCGACGGTTATCTGGAGCGATAAAACTCAATTGCTCCAAGCTTATTTCAAAAATCACTTCTTTAGTCTGCCGAGGAGCTAATGTGATTTTTTTGAAATCAATTAGCTTTTTCACCGGCGGTGAAGAAAAACTTCGGTACATATCTGATAAATAGAGTTGTACAACCTCTTTACCTTCAACATTGCTATCATTGGTAACTTGCACCGTCACGCGAAGCCCTTTCTTAACATCAAACTGCAGTTGATCAACAGTGAGATCCTTGTAGCTAAATTTTGAATAGCTCAAGCCAAAACCAAACGGCCATTGAGGGTTATAAACATTTCCATCGGATTCCTCTTGGTACTTGTGATCATACGCAATCAAAGAATTCACATAGCGAGGATAAGAGAATGGAAGCTTTCCGCTCGGGTTTACTTTTCCGGTTAAGACGTCTGCGATCGCTTTTCCGCCTTCCATACCGGGAAGATAAGCAAGAACAACCGCCGATGCTTCTGGTTCAATTTCACGAATAATGCGAGGACGCCCTTCCACCATCACTAAAACAACGGGCTTACCAAGCTTATAAAGCTCCCGTGCATATTCAATTTGTGCCCTATCTAAAGAAAGATCATCGATATTTCCTGGAGTCTCGGTGTAGGTTTTTTCACCTAAACACAGAACAATAACATCAGCATCTCGGGCACCACGAAGAGCGGCATTGTAATCCGCTGCTTTTTTGTCAAACTCGACACCTTTAAAATAACTCACTCGCTGACCACTCAGTACCTCTTGAAGGGCACGAACAATGGTTTTCTTTTGCTGAGGATAAAGTTCTTCCTTATCTCCTTGCCATGTGAGTGTCCAGCCGCCATTCAAAGCCGATAAGGAATTTGCTGTCGGCCCAGTAACAAGAACCCGAGAGTTCTTATTCAAAGGCAAAGTCGCGCGGGCATTCTTTACCAAAGTCAGTGCTTCAGCCGCCATCTTTTCACTTTCCAATTCTGATTCTTTTGTTCCAAACTGTGATGCATAATCGCGACTTGGATATGGGTTTTCAAAGATTCCGAGCAAATATTTAACTCGTAAAATACGCCCTACGGCATCGTTAATACGGTTCATTGGGACTTTATTTTCTTTCACTAGTTTTACTAAAATTTCAGCGAAACTAAAATCGAATGGCACCATGCTCATATCTACGCCCGCCATAACTGCAACTCTAACAGCCTCTTCTGGTGATGCCGCATAATGGTCGCGTGTGTAAAGACGTATGATATCTTTCCAATCTGAAACGGCAAGGCCCTTAAACTTCATTTCTCCTTTGAGAACTTCAGTGATCAAATGATAGTTGGCGTGGCCTGGAATGCCATCAACTTCCCCTGAATTGATCATCACTGTTTCTGAACCGGAATTCACGGCGGCCTCAAATGTTGGCAAGTAGTATTCGCGCATCATCTTTTCAGTGATGATCGCTGGAGTGCGATCTTTGCCAGACCAAGGAAAACTATAACCCACATAATGTTTCATACACGAGGCTACTCGGGTTTGCGAAGCCAACTCAGATCTAGCCACCCCCTGCTGTCCAACAATATTGGCCGTTCCCATTCGTTCTGCTAAGACCACATCTTCCCCATAGGTTTCATAGAATCGCGGCCAAAGAGCCTGACGTCCAATATCTAGAACCGGAAAAAAGTTCCAAGGAATTCCTGAAATGCGGGTTTCAAGAGCCGTGATTTCGCCTGCCTTCTGAGACATAGAAGGGTTCCAAGTAGCCGCCATAGCAATCGACTGCGGAAAGATTGTGGCACCTTTAGTGTATTGAGCTCCATGAATCGAATCGATTCCATAAAGAACCGGAATCTTTAATCGATCCTGACCGGCCACATCTTGGATATCCGCAAGAATTTTGTGCCATTGTTCAAGAGTGTGCGCTTTATCTCCCGCCACATTCAAAATCGAACCCACATGATATTTTAAAAGTGCCTCTTTAAGTTTAGCTAAATCAAGAGTCGGTTTATCCGTTTGCAGGGATTCCTTTTCAGAAACCACATCCAAAGTGATTTGAGTCATTTGCCCGACTTTTTCTTCGATGGTCATTTTTTCTAAAAGTGCCGAAACTTTCTTCGAAATTTCAGCTTCGAGCTGAGCTTCTTTTTTTATTTGTTCCGGAGTCAATCGATTCAGATTGTCTGTACTTCTCTTCACCATAATAATATTAGCATTGCTAGAAGTTTGCGCCTTTGCGACGAAAGCCAGCGGAGTCGCCAGGGCCACCAAACCTAGGAGTAAAAGAGCGTTTTGTTTTCGCTTTGAACTTCGCTTATAACCAAAATGATAACCAAATAAATTGAACATGTTTATCCTCCGCTAAGCTGGGCCAGGCTGTCTTTGTGCATGTATTCTAGCGCACTCATATTAAAACCCTACCCTGGATAGTCGCAATTTACAAAAATTTCATTAAGTAAACAAATTTTGTCACTTTAGGGATTCTTGCCGTTTTTCCAATGGCAACGTCAACCTCTGATCTTTTTGAGCTTGTTAAGAAAACTTCTAAAGGGATCGAAAGTTATTAGTTCCGTTCAGTCAAAACCAGTGCCACCAGTATCAAATAATAACACTTTAAAGCCGGTATCAGCTCTGATACGTCTCTCTTTGAGAAGTACAGGTATTATCTACGCGAACCCACCTTATTTCACTCAACTTCTACCCGGACTAAGCCGATAAAATACAGGATGATTCTATAACTTTTGGGAGCAGTGTATGCTAAAACAAAAACTACTGACGAGCGTCTACCTGTTTTTATTGTTGATTTTTGCCACCGGGCACCTTGCTTCTGCAGAAACCACTGGGACTTTCACCGTAGTAAAGGGAGATGTGCAAGTCACGTCCGCTGGCGGAGCCACTGAAAAAGCAAAAGTAGGGAAGAAGGTAAATCCATCTGATGTCATCACGGCAGGCCCGGATTCACGAGCCAAAATTGTAATGGCCGACAAAAACGTCATCAATATATCACCTGAAACCAAAATGGCCTTGGAAAAATACGTCTATGACCCCGCCTCTGATAATAAACAAGTCACATTGAATGTCGTTTACGGAAAAGTTCGAGCGACAGTTGAACAAAAATATGATGGCGAAAAGAATAAGTTTCATATCAAAACACCCGCCGCAGTCGCGGGAGTTCGCGGAACTGACTTTTTAACAAGCTACTCTGCAAAAACCAAAGAGACTAAAATTGTTACCTTCGAAGGGCGAGTCGCAGTGGGTATGCCTGGACCCGGTGGTCAAATTATAAACCCTGTGTTCGTGACCCCAGGTCAAATGACAGTCGCCACTCAGGGAGTGCCACCAGCACCACCCGTTGCAGTTCCTGCGGAAGAGTTTAAAAAAGTGAGTTCGGAGTCCCAAGCGGAGCCAAACAAAACTGAGTCTGCAAAACCTGAACCTAACGCCCCCCAAAAAGAAGAAAAACCTGACGACAAAAAAGACGATGGCAAAAAAGCAGACTCGGCTCAAAATGAAGAGCCTAAAAAATCAGATGCTGCTCCTGCTGACGAGGCTCCAAAAAAAGAAAACGTACAAGCCGATGAGCCTGCTAAAAAAGACTCAGCAAAAGCAGATGAACCTAAAAAAGAAGAACCGCGACAGGCAGATAATAGTAAAAGTGACGGCAAGCCTGGTAAGCCTGGAGACACTAAGGCCGACAAAGGTCCTGCATCAGAGGGCAAGCGAGAGCCGGCAAGTACCGCGGCTGGTGGCAATCCTCCGGCACCAGGAGCAGCACCAAGTCCTGGAGGGCCTGAACTAGGAAAGGCACCACCTCCACCGAATGGAACAATGATGCCACCTCCTGCACCTGGAACAATGATGTTAGATCGTACCGATCTAGCTCCGACAATTTCGCGAGATGTAATGACACCGACATTGCAGAACGCCAGGCCTGTGATGAATAACTTTACACCCTATGTTCCACCAGCACAGGCGACCCAAAATTACATTAATCAAGTGAATCAGATTATTCAAAATTCTAACACGCAATCTAAGGTCAATATTATAATCAAACGGGCCCCTTAAAATGACAAAAAGAAAGGTCTAGTTCTGCCTCACAGAACTAGGTCTTTTCCTCAAAACCGGCATAATAAAGATAGATATTATTTACTTCTTTAATCTCCATTGAATGAGGTTTATCGATGCGCGGTTTTTCGCATTTTCTTAACTACGGTCTGTTTTTGATTTCAGGAACTCTTTTATCTTCAAATCCTTTATTCGCGCAGTCAGCAAATACCAAGGGAGTAAAAATTGACTCTAAAGCTCCTTTGTTTATAGACTTTACTTACGAGCCTTGGAACAAAGATCCCAATGCTCCAGACACCGCTGTTCTTTTGATCCGCAATTCGCAAAGTAACAAGACCGTCAAAGCGACACTCACCGAGGATGGTCGCGATACCAATCGTTTCACTGGCCAGTTCTTTATCACTTGGGACATAGAAGGGCCTTTCCAGGCTGACATTTACAGTCCACCGCAAAAAAGTGCCAAGCAATCAGACACTATTTCTATCGAAAAAATGATCAAAGATGGCTTCCTCCCTCGAAAGCCTTACTTTCTACGTAAAGAAGGCAGCATTCAAAAGCTTTCAGTCTTCAACAGTGCCGAACAAGCCATGGAAGCCTATACCATCTATCGCCAAGGAATCCAAAACACCAATCATCCATCAATTCCAAAACCGATCTTAGATAAGGCCGCCATTGAGGCCGCGCGCAACGCTGAAATTGCCGCCGAACAGGCTCGCCTGGCCAAACTTGCCCAGCAACAAGAACTTGATCGGCAAAAGCAAGAGGAAGAAGCTCGCCGTAAACAAGAAGAACTCAAAAAACAGCAGGAGGCCTTGGCTGGAGCCGAACGACAAAAACGGATGGACCAGGCAAAAACACTTTCGAAAGAGGCACTTACTCATTATCAGTCTCAGCAGTATCCCGAAGCGGAAGCTAAATTTCGCGAAAGCATAGAACTTGATCCTTCAGAAACAAGTTATTACTTTCAGTACGGGGCGACTCTTTACAAAAACCAAAAATACAACGAAGCCTTAGTGGCTTTTACCCTCGCCAATGATCCCAGTATTAATACGCGTGAAAAAGCCTTCTATGAAGGCCTTTGCCACATGAAATTAAAAGAGTTTGCACCAGCCCTCGAACAATTTGCACTGGTGACCAGCGTTTCAGATGATACATTGACCCCTTCTGCCGCTTTTTTCAGTGGCGTGATCTTCTTCTCGCAAGAGAAATATCGTCTGGCAAAAGCCTCATTTGAAAAAACGCTTGATACCTCTAAGGACCCTCAGTTGGATGAACAAGCCGACAACTACATCGAACAAATCGCCAACATTGAACAGTTTCAAGCCAAACTCGCTCAACGCTTCACCACATCAGTTACGACAGGCTTGATTTACGACTCCAATATCCTACTCCTTTCAAATTCCAGCAGTAGTACAGCCACCGACAAAGCGGGCTTTCGCGCTCTTCTCAATGCTGGTCTTGAATACCGAATCATCTATACCGAAAGCCATGAACTCCATGGAGAAATCAACTATACCGATATGTATAGCGTAGATTCAAAACTCAAAGCGAATGCCACATTACAAATGGCGGATCCAATGCTCTTTACAGCAAAACTTCCTTATAAGTGGAAGGGACGACTTTGGCAAAAGCCCTATTTGGTCACGGTAGCTCCAGGTTATGAAACCTTGAATCTCAATGTGGATGGCGCAGGTCCTCGTGAAAACACCATGGGCACGACTACCTTATCAACAGAGCAGACCTTTATCGTGAAGGACGATTATTTTACCATTGTGAAACTGGATTGGAGAGGCGAGGATTCAAAAATAGAATCGTCAGGTACCTCTGATGCGACAAAAATCACCTTAGGCAACAATAACATCCTCTTCTTAGACGCCAAAAAGTCGCAGGCAGCACTAATAAACTGGAGTTATTTAATCAATCAGTCGACATCGGACGACAACGCCTTCAACAAGATTGAACTGGCCGGCGGATACCTCACACCTGTCTTGCAAAAGAGCAGTTGGACCAATATGTTGTCCCTTTCACAAAGCACTTACGCTAAAAGTTCAACGAATCGCAAAGACTCAAACTTCAACCTAAGCACCAGTTTCAGTGCCCCCCTTTATGAAAAGATACAAGGTATTTTCGCTTTCAGCTATGAGACCAATACATCAACGGTCGAGGCTTCGACTTACAACAAATACTCACTCACTGCGACGGCGAACTGGGCCATGGATTTTTAGCTCCAAGGGGGCCACTTGGTATGGCCAAAAATCTTAATTTTAGATGAGGCTACAAGTACCCTCGACACAGCCAGCGAACACCTGGTTCAAGAAGATCTGGCCCCTCAAACAGAAGGTGTTTACTACCAGCTTCTGCAGCGGCAATTGAACTAGCGCCGGCTCGTTACTCAATGAGAGTCCATTAAAACTCCCTCAAGAATAATTACAGGTGTAAAAAACTTAAACACCCTGTCCTGTCCTTCTGGAAGCGAAAGATCCCTAATGCCGCTTATATTGGAAGACGCGCTTTTAAGGTTGAAACGAAATGCCGATGCGCCTCAGTCTGAGCTGTACAAAACTCTTGAGTTCAACCGACTCTTAATTTTCGCTGATTTTCATTTGCTCACTCTGGAAAATACGCCTGGAACAGCGCCGGAGGAAATTTCATCCAAATTCAATCAGCTCACAGAATTACTCCTCAACCCCAAGATCACAAAATTTAAAGTACTAAGTGCTGATGAACTCGCTGAGTTTGGTGTCACAGATACCCAACTGGGAGTGAAGCAGAGTAAGGTATTGAATGTACGCACACATAGCTGGTATCAGGAAAAGGTTAGGGCTTACAACAAGCCAAATGCTGAGCTTAGTAAGCAAGCCACCATGGCACTCACCGAACTTGCTAAGTGGACGTCAGGCCAACACATAGATAAAGATGCCTTCTATTCTCTCTTAGATCGCATTAGCATTGCATCCTCGCAGGGAAATTATAGTAAGTTGCTCTCCCCGCTGATTCAATTGTTAAATGAGTTTCCTGATAAGAAGCTTCGTTGGCAGGTCGCAGATGACTTTGTTAAGTACCTCGAAGGTATCCCCTCAGATCGCCGTTTTGCTTTATTAACACCTCACATGTCTTCAAAAATTCGCTCTGAATCACTGTTTGCAAAAGCTTTTCCTTCCCTTTACGCCCACCCCTCTTATGGTCGACGGACTTCTGAGGAAAAACTCAAATCTCTCCGTAACGATTTTCTGCGCACCTATCGCCAGCTATCCCTTAGAGCTCGTGCTGGAAACCACAATGAACAGCAGATCACTCAATCCATAAAAACTACCTTTCAAGAAATTTGGGCTCAACGTGGAGTCTACGCAGCCTTGGAACTGTCCTACTACGAAGAATCGATGGATTGGGAGTTGATCGCAGAAGTTTTAGAAATACCGATCGATCAGGCCTATTCTATGATTCGTTCGGAGGTTAAAAAGATCTTTAATGGAAGATCACCTGAGCAACTCGATGAGTTCCTAAAACGTTCTGAATATCGAGAAAGACCGCCTGAAAAAACTTTCAAAAACCTCAAATGGCTCGATAAATCCCTCTACACCACTTTTACCGGAGAGAAAAACACAGACCTCCTGAGTGGAACTAGAGAGCAAATCCGCAATAAAGTGGCTGGCGCTTATCTTAATGTGGATCGAAATCAGTACTATCAAAAATATCAGAATCACCTCACAGCGACTCTGAATGACATTGCGGATGGAAAATCTGACTGGGTCATCAGTCCCGATTCCAAACTGGCAGATTTTGCACTGATCCATAAAGAGGTTCGAAATAGAATTACTGGCACTACGGACGTCTTTAAACACTATACAGACTTAACGGCCTCGCTTTACATTGCGACAGCTGTTGATTAAAGTCGACTGGATCCAGCTATCAAAAAACAATGGTTAAAAGAAGTTTTTCTAAACCCTACAAAAGAAAAAATCCCTGGTATCAAATTCGAACATATCCATTATCTTTCATGGCTAAGGAACTATGGTGACTACCGCGAGGGCGGAACAATTTTTAGTATTCTGCAAAAAAACAATGTCGTCCCGAATGTGGTTGATTTTATTCTTCAATACCATGATCAATTTGAATTCGATTCAACAGGTACAATTGAAGACCTACAAATCGGGCAAAAAGAGGGATTTCTCAACGAACTGACCTTAGCATTGAAACTCCCTCTCAATGATAAAACCCGATTTAACCGGATCAATCAAATTGCGCAAAGCTTGACCTTTGAGGGTTACAAAAATGGCTACGAGGGACGGATGACTATTCGCAAGGAACAAAATGCTCCCGCTCTTATTCAAATAAAAGATGAAATTTTCAAAACTCTTGGTACCGCACAATTGGATGTGTCCCAAAACATGGAAATATTTTTGCGTCTCACACGAACGGGTCCGACTTTGTCATCGGATGCTTTTTTTGAGTCGCATTTACGACGCCACTTCACTAGCCCTAAAGACCTAGCCCGAGTAAAAAGATGGCTCAGAGACAAGCGGTTTAAAAATGATGATTATCGACTCGAACTTACCCAAAAGGTGATGGCAGAGGAGATTGAAAATCTAGCCAAATCTCCCCATCCGGACTATAAGAAAATTCTCGTCCTTGTTCAGGATCTAGATGCTTGCGCGCCCGCTGGATCCCTCGAAAAAGACAATTTTCTTGAAAACCTCGGCGTTAAGTTTCATTTGAGTGGTCGCTATCTACAGGGATTGATCGAAGACTTCAAGAGCATGAATTGGCGACGAGAAAATCCATTTCTGATTAACTTTGGTTCGGCCATGGCCGAATCTGTTTCAGATTTGTCGCCAAAATCACGCTATGAATTTATTCAATTCTTGATGGATCCAGAGGCTAGTGGAGGCCAACTCCCTCAGGAGCTTGTCGAGCGCATTGAAAGCGGACTCTTTGAAGCAGGAAAAAAAGACCTTGCGAGCGTCGAACTTGGGGCGATCAAAGCCACCGCTATGGATAAAGCCCAACAAATTAAAATTAATGTCGAAGCCCAAATCAAAGGTACATCTCCGTTTGAACGCATTCCGATGATCGAAGTGATTATGACTAATGGACGATCCTCTCTCGTTAATTCTCCTGATTACCCCCTCAACCTCATTCGTAATCTATTGAAAATACCTGCAGAGAGTGATGAAGAAAAATATATTCGGGCTTATCTGGATATCAATCCCAAATGGACAAACTCCGTAACCTTGGGGTATTTGCTCAGTCAAAAATCTAAGGATAAGAGAGACATTAACAGTCTCTTTGAGGCCTTTAATACTGTGGGGCGAAAATTTGGTCAGGCAAGTTCCTTTTGGGAAATCTTCGGTAAGGAGAACGCCATAGAAAATGCTAAACTCAAAGACCAAGCTAAACCAATGACATGGGCCGAAGTCGAAAAAAATCTTTCTCCTAATGAGCGGGAACTTATCAAACATCCTATTAAAGTCCTAGGAAGTGCAAGTGGAAAAACGGTTTATCTTGTGCTACTGAAGGATGATACTCTCGCCGCCCTAGCTGTGCAGCCTGAGAACATTCAACAACAAATTAAATCCGACCTTGACTTAGCGGAACGCTATTTGGAACGTCTCAAGTATTATGGAATCTCCCACTCGAATAGCGCCTTTCTGAATCTTTTGATAAAAAGCTTTAAGAAGAATTTAGCCAGTGAAGTTCAAATTGACCAAGAAGTTCCTAAACTTCAAAAAGTGAACGAGATCCTCGGAAAGATTAATGACTTGAAACTTGAGGAGATGAAAGACATTACTTTTGAAACACCGGAAGTCATAACTAAATTCAAGCCAAGGGCTAATGCCGCCTTATTTAGTGTTGCTGATGCTGTCCCATTTCGCGAACTTACTGCCGAACAACAAGCAAGAGTTGGTCCGGCGATAGTGCAGGCCTCGATAAAAATGCTGTTTCAGTTTGGATGGTTTGATGCGGATCGACACCGAGGACAATGGTTTGTGAACTTCAAAGAAGATGGCAAAATCAAGATCACATTTCTCGATGCCGGACAGTTAACATTCTACTCCCCTGATAGAAGTTGGAAATGGGACCCGCGTTTGAGTTTGGCTCGTTTTATTGAGGCTTTAAACGCAAAAGATGCCAAGTCCATTGTTCACTATGCTTCACTTATGCTCGATGAAAAAGAGTCCAAGAAGATCGATAATCCTGTTGAGCTTGAAAATAGCATTAAAGAAATTCTGGCCAAATCAGAAAAGAGAAATCCCGACTCTCGGGAAGAGCTTCAAGAAATCATTTCTTTATTGGCTGAAAAGGACATTATTCTCGACGACATTTTTAGCTTTGGCGCCCTCAAGGGACTAATGACTTTGAAAGGGGAAAATTTTGTAAATGAATCTTCATTCGAAGCGATCTTGAAATCAGAAATAAAAGATTTGTATAAAGCCAAATGGCCAGCCATGGTATTCTCCAAATCTATTAAGAAATCCTCTTCAAAAGGTCGTACAGAACCGTCGTACTCAACCGCTAAATGCAACAAGGCTTTACAGCATTGATGCTTGAGTATCGCTCACTAATGGTCAGAACTTTGCCCCCAAACTACTTTTAGCCGCTTTGCTCTGCCACAGGCAAAGCGGTAGTAGTTATAACGGATAGGGTTCTTTGCATAGGAGGACTGGTGACAATCCTTGGCGGGATAGAAAGTTTTGCCTGGCACTAGGGCTACAGCAATTCTACTAGTCAACTTTTTCTGTTTAATTAGGCCTTCTTTACTTTCTTCAAATTTATCTAAGTTGGTAAAAAATCGGTCCCAAGTTCCTTGAATAACTTCGTCAGCATGTTCCTTATAGATTCCATTGGCGGCACAGATTCGAAAAAGATCTGTTTCATACATCGACCTTCGTTGAATTCAATTAACGACGTCTATATGCAACAATTAAATAGGGGCTGTTCGGTAAATCGCTTTTTGATGATTTTTCATTAGTTTTATTTATAGCAAGGCACTCCGACGAAGCTCTAGCCTGAGGCGCTAAAGCGAGGAGGAGTAACGAAGCTATAAGTAAAAGTTATGGAAAATCACAAAAATGGATTTACCGAACAGCCCCTAAATAAACAAAACATGCTTTGTCTTCAAAGATGGTTTATCAAGTTTGTCAGACCATTTAAAAGTGAGGAAGCTTTTATGAAACCTTTATTACTGGTGCTGGCGATTTCTACTTTCTCTATTACGCTTGAAGCCCGTCCTAATAAATGGACTTGTTGGGCACGAGGCAAACAAGGCTTTGGTGGACCAATTGGGGAATTATGGGTCCATGTCAGAGGAAACGGTCGGACTCAATTTGAAGCCGCGAATCGAGCTCAACAGAGTTGTTTTTCTCAGGGCCTCCAGATGTGCATCATTACCGACTGCCACAAACTCTAATGGAAACGGAGTCAAGGGTTGGTCATACACTCTACGGCATTCCAACTGGAGGAAAAACAATTGTGACATTTCTCCCAATTAATACAAGATTCGCATTGGGGTATTGCACCTGCCCACCCCTGATAGAGATTGCAAACCCAACCACCATTTAGGGTGTCAGAGCAGCTAGAAGTTGTCCAGCGCCTCATCGTTGGTGATTTTCCAATTGGACACACCGGATTGACTCCCGTAAGAATAATTTTATCGGTGATATCAACATCACACTCTTTTATTAGTTTCGCACTTAACGGCCCTCCAGGATAGAGAACAATAAACTTCTGAACTTCGACGGGCCTCATTGAGCGGACCACGGACGTTGGGGCAAAGTTGATGACAAAGGTTCCCTTATAAACATCGGGAATACCTGTGGCAAAAATTTTAGTAAACTGAACAGTTTGGACAATCAACCCCGTTGAAGTTTGGGGGACTGGAAATCCGGCCTGAGCTAAAACACCAGAGGCGTTATTTAATCCCATATACAAAGTGCCAATAGTAAGAGTCGTTGGGCTTGGGTTGTTAATTGTAGTGCCCACAACATTTATTACTCTGTGGGCAAGCTGCCAGGAACATACAGCCTTTGATTTTAAAGCTTCCCTGATTAAAGTCTGAAGTTCGAAAGCTTCTCCCTTCTGATTCATAAATCGAATTTCCCTTTGTTGCGTATACATAATATCTCCAAAAATAAAGGCAACAATTCCTAAAAGCCCCATGGCCACCAAAACTTCGATAATCGTAAATCCGAGGTTATTCCTACATCTCTCAAAAGGATTTTGCACATTGACCACCTGGTGAAATCTCTAAAGTCAAAATTCTGTTCCAGAACAAATAAATAAAGCTTGGTTAAACCTTAACAAGAATCCATTGAATTCACTATATCCTTCATTCTGAGACCATCAAAGGTCAGTCTGCGACTCAAAATAAGATTTAAATCCAATCAACCTCAATAAGGGACTCAATTGCCAAATTGATCTTGAGATCCCAATCACAGGGGCACTATAGCTCTTAAAATCGAAACACAAAGCCAATAGTGACTTCATCGAGTCCCATAATTTCATACTGATCGCTGGGCAAAGAAATCTCTACCCCATTCATTGTCACATTTCGATATTGCAACTTTTTGTACAACAGTTGGTATGCTGATTCATTTGAAAAACCGAACGTAAATCCCAACCCATAACCAGTAGCCTTTAGCTTGTCATTTTTGCGAAATGGATTGGAACCTTTTTCATCAGAGTAGATCACTGTGTTTTGTACCCACGGATAGTACTCTATAAAAATTGAGGATGGTCCCGTATTAAGAGACGCGGTTGCTCCCGCAATTCCACGATTAAACTCATTTCGATAAGTCGATCCGCCCGTTGCTTCATTGGACTTTCGTTCGAGAGAATCGCCTATCCAAGCCACTTCACCAATGACACCCAAACCGACTGACCCCAGATTAATTTTAGCCCTCGTTCCTAGTGCGTATCCCCAGTGACCCACAAAAAAAGTACTTTGATTAGTATAACCAGTTCCCCCTACTTGTTCGCGCATCAACATACTTCCAACATCCAAACCACCATACACTTCAATTGCAGCCAGGGCCCGAGGAGTCAGCGCAAGCACTACCAGAGTCAGATACCAAACCGTTGTAAGTCGAAAGTTGACTTGATAATTCATAAATCGTCCCATCTTTGCGCTTAATATAAAGAATAGCACCAACTACGTTCCAAGACCAAATAATCCATCTTCCATTTCCGAATATAAAATGATTCTTCGACCTAAGAAAATGAACTCCACCCCCATTAAATATTAAATAAAAGCATGGTTCAGTATCCGAGCCATGTTTTATAAGCATTTAGGATTTTAATTCGTTCTATCAAAACGGAATTGATACCAAGATATCGTCTCCCACCGCACCTTGAGCAATCAAGTCTTTGATATTTCTGAAGTCCGCAGCACCGTTAGCCCCAGTAGACCAAATATAGAGCGTCGAGTTTCTGATGCCATCACCCTTCACCTGAAAGGAAAATGGATTCCCCCAGGCATCTCGCCCAACATCGCCATTGAGATTTTTCTTAACAACCGCCAGCGAACCGCTCGAAGCCAAATTGCGCTCTTGAGTTTTAGTTTCTGGCAGGAATGTTTTCTGTTCAAAATGCGCTTCAATCAAACGCTTCCCAAGTAAAAAGGCTCGCTGCTCTGTGCGTTCTTCCAAACTCAATGGTATATTTTTTTGATAGTAAGTGACCACGAAAGCTAAAAATGCGGCCACCACGATAACTCCATAAAGTACGCCAATTTTGTTTGTGCTACTCTTCATGATTTCCTCCTATGGACAGCATTTATAGTTTACAGTCACGCTAACCCCAGCCACAAGAGCCGGAGTAAAAGTAACCTTATTTCCTGCAACCGCCCAAGTATATCCCGCTGGCAAGGTCACGACAGGTGTTCCCATCGGAACACAACCTAAATCAATACTGCTTACCGTATTTAAGATCGCATCCTTGAAGTATTTCAGGTTCGGCGAATAGTCGCTATCACAAATGTTACCAATCGTCCCAGTGGTTAGATTCGACAGCTCCATGTATTTGACACCAATAAAGGATGGACTTCCCTGCGGATCCTGAATGGCCTTACATTGATTATCCCGAACGACAATACTATTAACTGCTAACTTTTTACCTGGGCCAAACACAGCGTTTGCCGTATTCACAAAAGTGGCAGGAGAGTTTTGAACTCCAAGAGGTTGATATTGTTGCGAACTCAGACTCTCATTTCCACCGACCGACCGTTCATCTTCATCAGAAATAATAATCGCAGCATAAGCAGCATTCGCTCGATAACAAGGATACACCGGATTATTTAGCATTGAAAGAATCGATGCCTTAATCCCTTGTTCATCATTACTGTACCCTGAACCGATATCATAAATCGTTTGCTGGAACACGCTTGAGAGGTTCGGTGTTGTTTTGTTTACAACTCTAGTTGACGTTCCCGACCAAACAATTGGACGCCCTTCATAGTAACCAGTATCCGTGGTAGTAATACACATTTGCCAATCGAGATTATTAGTCTGTAAGTCAGTCACAAAACCATTCAATCGCTCTGCGAGCTTTTGGTTATCAGGAGTCATGGACGAGGAATCATCAACTACTAATAAGATATCCACTTTATTATTATCCGCAGTAACTGTGTAGTTAAGGTTCTTGTCTACCGGCGTACATGCACACGGCTGACTGTTACACGCCTGTTGACTGGCAGGCTTTGGATCAACGCAAGCACTTTCTGGCCTGACTCCACTGGAATCACGACACTCAACAACTCTTGTTTGAGACCCACCACCACAGGTCGCCGAACAGGCGCCCCACGGACCCACGTTCCATGTTGGGTTTCCGGTGCATGCCTGAGTGTTACAAGCCTGCGTGCTTGCAGGTTTCGCCTCTTTACATCGCTCCTCGGGAACAGCCTGATTATTTTTGTTAACGCAAGTCACGGCTCGAGATTGAGTCCCTCCACCACATGACTGGGAACATGTTCCCCATTCACCGACACGCCAGACTGAAGTTCCATCATCAGGCGGAACACAAGACTCATCAGCACAAACGCTTGGCCCAGTACTTTTCGCATTGAATTTCACGGGAGAACAAGAAAGCAAACCTGCCACTAAAAGCAAAAAACACGAAGCTTTAATTATCATACAACATCCTTGTTGTTCAATTGCCTTTAGAATAGCTGGCATCAATCCTTAGAGGCCAGCAGAAATTCAGACGATCTCGACCTTTGACTTGCTGATGACCAGCAAATGATCCAATTAAAGGAGTCCCTTGAGGAAAGGTCCGATCACACTTTTTGTATTCTTCACAATCGATTCGGGAGTACCCTCGGCCACAATTTTTCCGCCTTTACGACCCGCTTCAGGACCAAGATCAATCACGTGATCTGCGATTTTGATAATTTCCAAATTATGTTCGATCACTAACACCGTATTACCCTGATCCACCAATTCATGAAGTAACTCGACGAGCCGCCTCACATCATCAAAATGTAATCCCGTTGTTGGTTCATCTAATATATAGAGCGTACTTCCGGTGCCGCGCTTTGAAAGCTCTCGACTTAATTTGATTCGCTGAGCTTCGCCTCCACTCAACGTGGTCGAACTCTGCCCTAAAGTCATATAATCAAGGCCAACTCGATGCAAAGTTTCAAGCTTACGATAAATGGTGGGGTGGTTCTTAAAAAAATCCAAGCCTTCTTCGACCGAGAGCCCTAGAACGTCGGCAATGGATTTACCGCGATGACGAATCGCCAGAATTTCTCGGCTATAACGGCGCCCTTCACACACATCACAAGGAACAAACACATCGCTTAAAAAATGCATTTCCAGTTTAATCTGGCCATGCCCCTGACAGTGCTCACAACGACCACCCTTTAAGTTAAAGCTAAACTGACCCGGTTTATAACCACGAATCTTTGATTCAGGCATTTGCGCATACAAATCACGAATCAAAGGGAACAAACCCACATAGGTGGCGGGTGTTGATCTCGGCGTACGGCCAATTGGTTTCTGATTAATATCAATCACTTTATCAATGTAATCCAAACCCAGTATTAGTTTATAAGGTGAAGGATCAACCGACGCGCCATTAAGTTCGCGCGCCAAAATTTTATAAAGCGTGTCCATTATCAAAGTTGATTTTCCACTTCCACTCACCCCGGAAACCACAGTCAACGTTCCCAAAGGAATTCTAAGATTGACGCGTCGGAGGTTATTACCAGTGGCCTCCTTCACTTCAAGAAATCGGCCATGCCCTGTGCGCCTCTCTGTGGGAACAGGTATCCGCAAATCCCCGCGTAGATACCGCCCTGTCAAACTTTCGGGATGTTTTTTAATTTGATCTAGGGAGCCTTCGACCATTAATTGTCCCCCGAGCTTACCCGCTCTAGGCCCCAAGTCGATAATATGATCAGCATAGCAAATCGTATCTTCATCATGCTCGACCAAAATCACGGTATTGCCCCGATCTCGGAGTTCACCGATGATTCCCAATAATTTATGATGATCTTTCGGATGCAGACCAATACTTGGCTCGTCAAGCACATAAAGAACACCCACTAAAGAGGACCCCACTTGACTTGCCAGGCGCAATCGCTGTGACTCGCCTCCTGATAATGTTTGCACCGAACGGTTCACACTTAAATATCCCGTTCCAACCCGAATCAGATAATCAAGTTTTTCCAATAGAGGGCGGAGAATTTTTTCACCCAATATTTTTTGTTTACTTTCGAATTTACGCGACTCAAACCAGGCCTTTAAATCATCCAACGCAAGATTGGAAAGCTGAGCGATCGTGGCAGCTTCGATTTTCACACTGAGAGCCTCTGGTCGAAGCCGGGCCCCTTGGCAAGCCGAACATGGCTTTAGCACGGTTTCAAATTCTTCATCGTCGTCATCAGTTTTAACGGCAGTGCCATCGCGCCGTCGATAACTCACCTTTTTAAGCTGACGATTTCCTTCTTCAGAAACACCGAATTCATTTTCCTCAATGACATCAAGAGTTCCCAATCCGTGACACTCAGGACAAGCTCCTTTGGGGTGATTAAAACTAAACAATCTTGGTTCAATTTCTGGGAAACTAAACCCACAATCGGGACAAACTGATTTCAAAGAAAAAAGCGTGCGCTCACCATTGAGCTTTTCAATCACCAATCGCCCTTGCGCCATACTTAACGCCGCGTTCACGCTGCTTTTCAAACGGTCTTTCAAGTTAGGTTTAATAATGAGTTGATCCACCACGAGATCAATAGTGTGAGCTTTAGTTTTAGCCAGTTTTTTTGGCGCAGTGAGATCCATAAAAACCCCATCCACACGAGCTTTCAAAAAACCTTTTTGCGCCCATTTTTGAAACTCCTTAAGAAACTCCCCTTTTTTATTTTCTGCCATAGGAGCTAAGAGCAAAAACTTCGAATTTTCGGGCCAAGCCATCAAGGTGGAAACAATTTGTGCGGGAGTTTGGCTAGCCAAAGGGCGATGATGAGTTGGACACTCTGGCACTCCTATTTTAGCAAACAATAACCGTAAATAATCGTAAACTTCCGTAACGGTTCCCACGGTAGAACGGGGATTAGTCGACACTGACTTTTGATCAATAGCAATGGCAGGCGACAGACCTGTCATCGAATCCACTTCGGGCTTTTTCATTTGCTCTAAAAATTGTCGGGCGTAATTCGAAAGACTTTCGATATAGCGACGGTGACCTTCAGCGAACACAGTCTCAAAAGCGAGTGAGGATTTACCGCTCCCACTGAGACCCGTCATCACTGTGATTTTATTTCGAGGAATCTTTACTGAGACATCTTGTAGATTGTGTTCCCGTGCCCCTTTTACCACAATCCCATCAAAATCTTCAGCCATTGACTACCCTTCCTCCGCCTGTGTTTTTTTCTGACATTCAGAACACCGGCCATACAATTCTAAAACATGACCTGTGAGTTCAAAACCTAGCTCGTCTGCCACCTTTTCTTGAAGATTCTCGATCGCATAGTTTTCAAATTCAACAATTTTTCCACAATCAATACAACTCATATGATCATGATGCCGAGTGGGCGCCAATTCATAACGAGCCGGCAGCCCCCCCATCCGCACTTCCGAAACAAATTTGTACTCCGTTAAGTTGCGCAGAAAACGATAAACCGTTGCAAATCCTATTTCAGGAAAGCGTCGATGAACTTGTTCAAAAACTTCTTGCGCCGTGAAATGCTGACGCCCTAGCGACAACACTTCAAGGATGGCCTGGCGTTGATAGGTCACCTTTAGATGCATCTCACGGATGATTTTTTTGATTTCAGATTCTGTCAAACGACTCTGGCGAGCCGCTTTCGATTTTTGTGTTTGAGAACGCGGTAATCTTAGTGAATCCATATATAAGCAGCACCTTAGAGTAAGGCAATGCTATTGTCCAGCGAATTGAAAGTGATTTTCAATTACATTCTGTCTGTTGGATAGCACTACGCCTTAAAGCCGTTAGGAATCCCCTTGGTCACTATGCTCACGGCGTTGTGAGGGTGAAGACTCTCCATATGACTCACATAAACTCTAAAATCCTCAATCTCCGCCTCATGATTTAGTACATTTTTGATCTTTCGCGCAGCATCTTCACAGAACATCAAGTTTTGGCCGTTCAAAAGAGCAAATTCCTGCTCATCTTCCCGCTTTACCGCAGCCTGAACGGGTGTCCCCAATCGGGCCTCCACTAAATCAATTAGCTTTAACCAATCTGTCGGAGTTCCTGCGGCTGTCGCTGTAGAAAATCGCATTTTAACTTCTGCCAAAGAGCGTTGGGAGTGTGGTGTGGCTAAGATCCCCTGGCTTGTGCCAAGCCATTCATAAACATCGGATCTATTAACGATATCTTGTTTAAAATCTTTCAAAAAATGATCCTGAATCAGTTTGCGTGCCAAAGCCGCGGAACAGGGACAAGTGCTGGAGTAGGTCAAAGTCATTTGCAAATCAAAATGCAGCTGGCCTTTTTCCAGTGCTGCACTCAGAACTATGGGATAAGAGCGCCAACCTTTATTAAGACTTTTCAGTGCCGGCCTTTCGACCATATAATCAAACGAAATAGCCACAGAACTGGATTCACTGAGGTCTTGATGAGTTTCAATAAACTTTTTAAGAAGGTCCTCAAGCAAACTAAAACTGAGCGGCCCAGACGCTAAGCCTTCCTGCAACTCCAAGAAAAGTCGCGACATGTGGATACCCTTGGCTTCAGGATCATCTAAACTCACAAAAGCATTAGCCTTCGCTGGAACCTGAAAACAGACACCCTTCACTGTTGACAGCAACACTGGCACTTCGATTTCCATCATACCAACACGATCAAGCCGTCCGGTTAATTCAACGCGAGTTTCACGAGCAATGTCTGGAAGGATTAACCCTAAGGCCTCAATGCTGTTTTCTAAATCCATATCTAGTTCTCCAGAAGTCGCCTTGATGGCCGACGATAAAGTCTACGCTTTATATTACTGATTTCTCTAAATTTGTATTCTAAAGTACAGTAATTTACCGGGATTTTTGCTGCTACTCTGCAACACTTTCAGCCTCTAGACGATTTTTGCTACTTCTGGCATAAGGAACAAGATTTTTATGAAAGCTAAATGAGATTGCTGAGGAGACAGATATGAAACTAATTTTGGCAAGCACTTCACCCTATCGTAAGATGCTTTTGGAGGCCCGAGGTATTCCCTTTTTGGCAGCAGCACCGACCTGCGACGAAGACGCCTTGAAGGACCCAACTTTGAACGGAACCGCTCTGACCCAGTTGCTGGCCAAAGCTAAAGCTGAAAGTCTCAAAGAACAATTTCCCGAAGCTTACCTCCTGGGAAGTGACCAGGTGCTTCAGTTCCAGGGAAAAATTTATGGCAAGCCCAAAACCAAAGAGCGTGCTTTAGAGCAACTCCTCACTTTGCAAGGCCAAACCCATCAATTGATAACCTCGTTACATATTCATAGCCCGCATCAATCATGGACTCACACCGAAATCGTCTCACTCACCATGCATCCGTGGTCAAAATCAGATTTACAAAGATATATTGATGCTGATTTGCCTTTGGACTGTGCTGGCAGCTATAGGCTCGAGAAAAGAGGGTTACTTTTATTTAAAGAAATCGAAGCCAAAGATTACGAAAGCATCATTGGCTTGCCCTTACTTAAATTATTCAGCATCCTTAAAGAAGAGGGATTTCCACTTTTTTAAAACAAAATTGAGTTTGGGGGGTATTATGATACAAACACCGCTATTACTAGCCGCCGTTGAAGCGCAAAAGCAGGCGCATGCCCCCTACTCAACAAAATTTATTGGTTCCGCCGTTCTCTGGAATGATGGAACCATCACCAACGGTTGCAATATTGAGAATGCTTCTTATGGCGCCACCGTTTGCGCGGAAAGAGTGGCCATTTGGAAGGGTATTTCAGAAAATCACCAAAGACGAATCAAAGAAATTCTCGTGGTCAGCCCCTCAATTCCACCATGGCCACCGTGTGGAATGTGCCGACAAGTGATGAGTGAGTTTTGCGACCCTACAGCCTTAGTACACTGGACTGATGGAAAAAAAGTCATTAAGACAAAATCATTTGCGGAGATGCTCCCTGAAATCTATGATGCAAGCTTCTTAGGAGGAAAATAATGGAATTTACTGAAGTCGTCAGAGCTCGCCGATCATGTCGCAAGTTTATCCCGGAAGCCGTTCCAGCCGAAGTGATCGAAAAAGCATTGGATGAAGCACTCATTGCACCCAACTCTTCTAATATGCAACTTTGGAGATTTTTCTGGGTGAGTAGTCCCGAAATGAAAAAGGCCCTGACAGAAGCGTGCTTAGGACAGCCAGCCGCGAGTACTTCTCAGGAAATGATTGTCGTGGTGGCCGACTGGTCATTATGGAGAGAAAACCGCCAGCGCATGATCGAGGCGCTCAAAAAAAACAACGCCGGTGCGAGTGCTCTAAAATATTATGAAACATTAGTTCCATTGATGTACACCTATGGCCCCTTGAGCATCTTAGGCTACTTTAAAAAAATTATGGCCAATATTGCCGGGATCTTTCGACCTGTGCCTAGAGGACCTAGCACCCGCAATGACGTGGCTATGGTTGCCGTGAAGTCTGCAGCCCTTGCTTGCGAAAACTTCATGCTATCGATTTACAATCAGGGTTACGCCTGTTGCCCGATGGAAGGATTTGATGAAGCCCGTGTCAACAAAGTAACCAACACTAGTGGCTGTTCTTCCAAAGTTGTAATGGTGATTTCTGTTGGTAAGCCCGATCCTCAAGGGTTCTACGGGCCTCAGATCCGATTTGATAGATCCCTTTTTATAAAAAAAATCTAAATTACTGCTGCATCCTGCCCTGGCAGGTTCAATCCATTGAATCTGCCATCCATGAATTCGTTCCTTAGAATTCGCTCTGTATAGATCCTTCCATACAAGGAGCCTTTATAGCAATTCATCGGCCAATTTTTTTCGTCTCAAATGCAATTAAACTCGAATATAAAAATTTCTTGTGAACCTTTTTTGCCCTAGCGGACAAGGAATGACTTTCTTCACATACCTTCACACTCTTTTTTCACACTATTTTCATTGGTCGCAACATAGGAAATAGACCCTCCTCTTGGCAATTTCACTAGACCAACGTCCTTTTTACTAAAGCCCTTATTCCTTTCAATAGCTCTCAGATCCATTGTCTTATTAGAATAAAACTGCAGTGGATCTGCGAGGAGTCCTATCAATGCAAGAAACTCGAGTTCTTCTTGTTGAAGATTGTGAAATTCATCAATTAATATTAAAGAATCTTCTGAAGGACTTTGTTCTCACCGTGGTGAAGTCACAAAAAGAAGCCTCTGAGTTTATTAGGACCCAGAAGTTTGAGTTGATAATTTTGGACATTTTACTTGAAGACGGCGATGGCATGTTACTTTGCAAAACAGCACGTCTTTCTCCAACTAATGAAAAGACCCCTATTTTATTTTTAACGAGCCGTTCAGAAATCAATGACCGACTTACTGGTTTTGGTCTTGGAGCGGACGATTACGTTGTAAAACCTTTCAATCATTTAGAACTAAAAGCCCGTATTGAAGCCCTTCTTCGTCGTTCCGCTAATCAACGGCCAGATTCTAAATTGCATTTTGGACCTATCGAAGTGGATCAAGGAACCCTTACTGCCTGGGTGCGAGTGAGTAACAAGAAGCACCCTGTTGATCTGACCAGCTCTGAGTTTAAACTCCTTGTCTATTTTTTGAAGAATCCCGAGGAAATCATCACGCGCGAACAAATTCTCGAGAATGTTTGGAATAATGGTGCCACTCACGTTATCGATCGCACCGTTGACGCCAAAGTGTCTTTACTCCGCAAGAAACTAAATCCCTATGGCAATATCCTGAAATCAATTTATGGCGTGGGCTATCGCCTTTCAATGGATGGCGTTTCTATTCAAAACAATGATTCTGCTGCCTAGATATTCCTTTTGAGTGGACGCCGTAATGCCGGCACAGCGATACAGGTTAATGCCATTCACTTTTAAAAAATGACAATTCAATGCCGTTAGCTTTTGTCAGACCGAGGCCGCAACCTCCGAGCTGGCCGAGGCTTACTTCCTGTAAGTCGCAGGCCCAGCGAGTGGGGTGAGAACGAAGGGCTGGCAAAAGTGAACGGCATTGCTATACAACTAAAATATCCCAATCCGTCAGATGCTCTTTAATGAGCGCAGCAGAACGATTCTGCCATTGAAACACCCGTTCAGGCTCAGCTTTCTTTTCAAAATCAGCAAAAGACTCACAACTTAAGACCACCGCCCAAAATGGAAAATCCTTACGTGCCTCCATGAATTCGCAAACTCCATCTCCCGGAGCAGCAATTGCAATGTGAATACCATCTTCAAAAGTCCATGCCCCATTCACTGGTGACATCCCCAAAAAATGCGACCACTCCTGAATGCCCTTCTCATCAAGTCCCAAATATAGACCCCAAAGATTCCTGGCAGAATTGGGATGGGACTTTGCGCTTGTAGGTGTTTCTTGTTTAGTAACAATCTCTACAGGAATAGATCCTAAACTGAACTGCGCTGGTCCCTCACCATAAAACCGAACACCTGGCCGCAAGACATCGCGTCCACGCACTGTAGTTGTTTGTTTTTTAAGACTGCGCAAAAACTCCTCTTCATCCACAATTTCTCGAAATTCCAAACTGACCGGACTTGCAGAGGGCGAATTCACCAGCAATTTTTGGGTGACGACACCATTCTCTTCAGTGTCCAGACTATGATCGATGGCAAAGCCTCTTTCTCCTAAATTCTCATAGGGAAAAGCAGTAAATACAAAGTGAGAGCATGCGGCCAATGAATATTTGGATATTTTTTGCATACTCTCATTATAGAGTTAAGCCGCAACGGAGCCAACGCTTTTTAGTTGAATTTTAGGTGCAATCAGGGAACTTTCATTCTACTCTATTTGGGATGAAACCCATTATCGAAATGAAAAACGTCACGATCGCCTTTGATGACGACGTCATTTTAAAGAACATTAATTTAGCCATCAATGAGGGTGACACCTTTATCGTTATTGGTCCTAGCGGTGGTGGAAAAACGGTTTTATTAAAAACCATGGCAGGCATCTACCAACCCAAAACAGGCGAGGTTTTTTGTGAAGGCGAAAATCTCGTTAGTTTGTCTCAAGAACAACGGCAACGACTCGCTCAACACCTGGGAATGCAGTTTCAAAAAAGTGCGCTCTTTGATTCCTATACTGTTTATGAAAATGTGGCTTTCCCCTTAAAAGAGCAAGGACACTATGAGGATGCGAGTGTTGCTCAAAGAGTGAAAGAATGCCTGGAAGCAGTGAACCTCGCCAGCTCGGCCCATCTTTATCCTCACGAAATCTCAGGCGGAATGCGGCAACGGCTTGGTATTGCCCGCGCCATCGCCATGAAACCTAATATTGTTTTTTATGATGATCCCACCGCAGGTCTTGATCCTATTCACGCTGATAAAATAGTTGAGTTGATTTTGGATTTAAAACAAAAACACAACTCAACTGTAGTCATTGTCACGCACTCGATGGATGTAGCCTATCGCCTCAATGGAACCATCGCCTTGGTCTCGGATCAAGAAGTCTTAGTGACTGGCAACAGTGAGCAAACTGAAGCCCATCCTGATCCGCGCGTTCAACAATTTATTCATGGACGCATTACTGGTCCGCTCACCTCAGAGTGATCCAAGACTTGATCTAATTCCTGCCCAGTGACTTTCGCAATCTCAATTAAGGATGCTCTTCAGGTGGAACAATTTTTAATTGTTCGGCCAAAATATTCGATTGAGTGGTTGATTTATGATGAACTTCGTAGCTCTTTAAGCTCGCTACGGTAGCAGCAGGAGCTTTTATGTTCTCACAGATATTTTCACTATAATCGGTGACCTTAATTTCGAAATCCTTGTAGTAAGGCGTACTTCCCTCTGGTGGTGCCGCGATAACTTCTCGAATATTACAATTATCGGTGGTGTCTTTAACGATTGGAAAGGTCACTTCGATGACTTCCGATTCACTCATTAAAAATACAAGCGAGGCATCTTGAAAATCAAAATTAACAAGAACTTGAATGGCTCGAGTGCGAGCAAATGGTTCCGGCAATTTTGGATCAAGTTGAAAATCTGTGGCATTGGCATAATAGTTGCCTTTGGTAGGTTTCGCAGCTTGGGCCGACACCCCCAATACGAACAAAACACTGCATAGCAAACTTGCTGTAATTCTACTTAACATTGGAATCCCCCCTTTGTTTATTGAGGCCTTACCTTTAGTAATAATCCAAGCATTCGTCGACAAAATTGCTTCAATAACCCTTGCGTCATGCCGCCTTGATGGAAGCTTCAAATATTCATCAGGAATCAAGCGGCCAACTTCAGTGAGTCACAAATTGGCACCAAAACCGCTGACGCCTCCAAGCTCAGTGATTCCACGCAGCTCGCCTGTCTTAAGATTATTCCTGTGTTCAGTTATTTCTGTGTTCAGGCAGTAAAACTCTAAAAAATCTTTAGTATCCGAGTATGCAACCTGAATACTTTGGATAGGTCTGCCCTTGGAGAGGTTGCCCCGACTTTGCAAGCCTTGCCACCATCCCATTATCATCTTTAGTAATAAGCTTTGGAGCTTTTAAGGCTAACATATCCATGGGCTGAGCCAGATAAATAGGTGCCGCATAAGCCTCGTCAATGAGCCCTCGAAAATTCTTAGTCACATCGAAGGCATTCCAATCAGTACACACGACCGCATCTGCCAGTTGCAAGGATACACTAAAGGAACTTTTTGGATTGGCTAAGTTAAACATCTGCGACCACTTCCCATCCGTCTCGCCGATACGACCGCGGTTGTTGAGGGCTTGAGTTTGGTTTTCATCGCTATCCGCAGGGTCTAACTCCGACCATGGCAGTTTCGGAAATCCTAAAAGTCGTTTGGCGATGCCTTGTGCAAAAATTGATTCACCACCCTTGCGAGTAACAAATACTACCTTTTCGCAACCTTTTGCTTTCAAAATAGGTACGGGATGCAAGTCCGACCACCCCCCCAACGAAATATAATCTTCACCATTAGCCTTGAAGGGTAACATCGATGACAATCCTGGCTCCGCCGGAGAAAACTCCAGAACATAACTCCATGGCGCAGATCCCAAAGACATAAACTTTTTTGATTTATCGATTTGAGCAGCAGGTTCTGAAGTTCGTTGCATGAAGTATTGGCTGACTGCTTCTAAATCTACATCCTGTCCCCAATAACCAAACTTTAAGTTTTCATCAGGCAATTGAAAGTCAAATTTTCCCGCTGTACTCTTGAGATAACTCTTTTTAAGACTGAGCAGTTCTCGGCGAGAATTTCCAACTACAACGGAGGTAGAAACAAGGGTTGGCAGGTACTTCCCCACTGGATCATTCATTCTAGGATTAGCCTGATCATGAGCCTTCGCAAAAGATAGCACTGAATCAGCTAAAAGCGTCTGACAAATTGGCTTTTGTTTAGTCAACTCTCGCCAGCCAAGGCCTTCTGAGCCGGGAGCACAGGATTGAATAAATTTAATGAAAAGCTGTTCCGTTTCTGCCGTCGCCCCTCGCAAGCTATAAAAGTTAGCCATAAAGTCGAAAACTTTAGCCAATGCGGGAAAACTGATAATTCCATCTCTTACAAAAATAGTTTGATCATTCTTAGCATCAAATTTGCCAAAAACCGCCAGCGAAAGCTTAAGTTTTTGATGTTCACTTTTAAGAGCATTCCATTTGTCAATTGAGATAACAGACTTCAAACCAGATAGGTATTCGGAGAAGGTCTTATAAAATGCATGAACCTGGGGGCCATAAAAAACCTCAGAAGCCCTGATGTCATTAATCACAGACTTTATATCTTTATAACTCAAAACCAACTCTGACGTAGACTTCGACATCACCAGATCCCTGAGCCGAGCAATAAGCCCTCTCTCATCGTCTATACCTTGTACTGTGCGAAGAACTTCAAAGAAGTGCTGGTATTCAGATCGATCCGTATAGGTATAAATAAATCCCTCAAAAGATTTAATAAGAAAGGCCAAATCCCGTGATTTTGTAGTTAAATCTGTCCCCAGGTGTGGATTTAACAAAATGCTTTCAACCAAAAAAGTCGAAATGCTCGCTGAACTTCCTCCCGCCATGGCTTTGGGAACTCCAAAAACTTCAACCGTTTGCGCCAAAGCTCCCCAATGCGCTGGTTTTAACTCTCCATTTCCTCGAAGGGCAATACAATAGTCTGAATGAGCAAAACTTATTGAGCTAATCCAGACTAAGCTAGAAAGCGCAAGTACCTTTAACTTCATTTTATTCTTCATAGATTTCCCTTTCCAATATGAACCACGAATCATGGCGATAGAGCAAAACCGATGCCGCGAAGAGAGCCGATTTAGCCAGACTTGAAACCTATTATGGTTCTTTAAGGGGACTTTTTATGGCACGAACACTGTTATTTATGCACATCAACTAGAAACCCTCTTGCTATAAAGATGGGTAACCAATACAGGTATCCCACAACTTCTATTTAGGAGCTATTTATGAAGGCCATTATGTTTTTAATCTCTGTACTTTCTGTTCAAGGTGCATTCGCAAGCAATGTTCACATTCGCGAAGGCAAATACAACGCTGATACCAAAGCTATTGAACTTGAAGTCATTTATGGTGGCGGTTGTAAAGAACATAAATTTCATTTAGAAAATAAAATGTGTCTGGAGTCCTACCCTGTTCAGTGCCCGAACATTCAATTGGTTGACGAGACAACCACCGACCATTGCCGCGCGATCGTTTACAAAACTATTAGCTTGACGCTCAAAGAAACTGGTCTAGATGACCCGTATTTCAATGGTGCCTCCTTGGAAATCAATAGCGCAGGAACATCTGTTAAGATCAAATTGCCTTTTAACGACGATAGCCCAGCAGATTCAAATGGTTTGGTGCTAGAGTGAAAATGATGATTATCATTTTACCTCTGTAGGCGAGTGTCACCAGGCTCGCATGCCGGAGTGAAGAGGGCTGCGTAAATCGAAGTTACTATTGACTCAATGCCGGTTTTACATTTAGCTGATAAATATGTGTGCCTTATACACTCTCCGCACTAGCTATGCCGAACTTCTCAATTCATTTCCATTGACCCTCGATGGTACAAAAATTTTTGAAGACCTCGATGAACGATTTTTACCGCACAAACCCGCGCCCGTTATTAAGGAAGTGAAAGACAAATTCACTTTAGAATGGATGAATTTTTCGCTTATACCATCGTGGTCCAAAGAGCGACGACCAAAGTTTGCAACCCATAATGCACGACTAGAGTCACTCGGTGAAAAACCTACATGGAAGCGTCCTCTTTTAAAGAACCATGCTCTTGTTCCTATCTCAGAGTTTATTGAACCAATTTATGAGGGTGAGCAGGCTGGTTATATGGTGGGGTTCTCACAAACGGAAAACAACATTTTATGGGCCGCAGGATTATGGGATGAATGGATGGAGCCTAGTACTGGAGAAATCATTCCTTCTTTCACCATCATCACTCATGACCCAAGTGACTATGTGCGCACGATAGGTCATGACCGAGAGCCACTTTTCATCAAGAAAAATAGTTTTTCAACTTGGCTCCAAAATGAACCTAAGAGTGCCAATGAATGGGTTGATTTTTTGAAAAATGCTCACCAAGAACCCCATCTGAAGGTGCGGCAGGATCGAAAATTAAAATCCTATAAAAAGTAGAATTGTTTACAACTAGCGTTGGGATTGAAAATGACTGATGAGTACTTTTAAAAACTCATTTTTGAGTTGATTTTGGCGACGTTCATCCCGCTCATTGACCCAAATATAGTCATAAAGCTTTGGACCATTGGCATTTACAACATGGCAGTCTCTAGCCAGTAAGGGCTCTGCCACATAGTAGGGAATGACTCCCACTCCAATCTGTTGCCGAACGAGTTCACCAACCATCTCAGCCGATGCAGCATAGACCCGGGTCAAGGGTTCAAAACGAATTCTTCCAAACTGATTGCGCACCCACCGCAAAATCAATTGGTGATCCGAGTAATAATCGACAATGGGTGCCTGGGATAAAACCTCCTTGGTCACTTTGGGATTCAAAAAGTTGTTATGAGCAATCAATACTAGCTCCTCTTTAAATAACTTAAAAGACTTTATTCCCTTAGCTCCCTTATGAGGATAAATCGAAAGTGCTAAATCAATTTTTCCTTCGATTAATAACTGATCTAACTTAGAAGGCGCTTCAAAACGAAACTTGACCCTCGCATTTTTGGCATTACGTAGAAATTTTTTGAGGCAAGGTGCCAGATGAATTTTAGCAAACTCATAATAACAACCAATGACCAGTTCGCCAGTAAGACCTTCGCTCTCCCCTTGCAAACGATCTAAAGCCTTTTGAAGATAAGTTTCATAGTGAAGAAGATCATTGTAAAAAACCAAGCCTTCTTCCGTCGGCACGAGCTTATTGCGAATTCGTAAAAAGAGCTTTTTACCTAACTGAGATTCCAATGTGGCGATGGCCTGACTGATCGCTGATTTTGTGAGATGCAACTCTTCACTGGCCAAGGTATAATTGCCCAGTTTCACAACAGCTAAAAAAATAGGAATTTTATTGAGGTCAATAGCGTTCAGTTTCATTAAACGCTCTGTTTACACCATTAAGATAGCCTTATCAATCGTAATTCATGAATATGCCTTTATGTTAAAGAGCCAACTCTGTCTTCATGACTTTAAATTTCAGGCCCATTTGGGAGTATCCTCCTGGGAACGTGAAATCCCTCAAGAAATTATTCTTAACATTTCAATTGATTACGCGAAGCCCCCAGACTCCTGCTTTACCGACTCAGAACAGGGTTTTCTTTGCTATGAGGAGCTGGGGCGAAAAATAACTCTGTGGCTCAGTGAAAGCACTTATAAAACTATTGAGTATCTCACCATGGGGCTATGGAAAAAGTTGGCGGCATCGGTTCCGCCAGAAATTTTGCTCGTCGTAACGACAACAAAGCCCAAGCCTCCCATTAGCACTCCCAATGCCGGGACTTCGTTTAGAGTCGAAGGTATCACTGAGGGGTGGTTGGTTCGCCAAATTGCAGACTTTTCACACAACGATTTGATTTGCGCCGCAAAATAAAGCGAAATACATCAGCCGTTAAGGCCGCAATGCCCACAGGTGAAAGTTTGTAATTCGCATACTGGCCCTTGAAAACAGCGAGCTCACCAGCAGGTATGATTGGTGTCATGAATCGTCCTGTCGCCCCGTACTCAGTTTCAGATTGATTTAAATTAGCTAGCGAGGTGTGAAGGAATTCCCCTCTTTCGCCAGGAGCATCTTCGAGTTTTGTGGAGTTCGCATAGGTCAAAACCAGTCCGCCCGCAGCAACGGCAAAAGGCGAATAGATCTCAGTGGCCCAACGATTTTCCAGATTAAATGAAGCAAACCGGAGACGTTTTTTTCCATTTCTCTCGACGTAATGAACCGTGAATCCTAAAGTTGTCATTAAATAAAAGCCACTAATATTAGGAATGTTGTCTAACTTTAAAAACGTTTTAATTTTTTCGAGACTCTTGTCACTGAAGCCAACTCCAACGGAGGCGCCAAGTCCGATCATGGTTTTGCTTCGAATGGACCGAACTACCAAAGGAGCGTTGGAAAACAGCATTTTATTAAATAAGGCTACGAGTTTGTTGGTAGTCTGATAGCTCATTCTGATCAGACGACCAGTATTCGCAACATAAAAAAGCTCCGACGCAAAACAAATTTTATTCACCCCAGCTTTTGTTTACAAGATCGAATCGCCACCATAGCTTTGGGTTCAAAGCGAAGACCCTCCTTCAAACGGTCCAACCAAAAATTGAGCAAGCAGCACCAATTCAAGAAGAAACCTTTTCTTTTGCTAAAAACGTTTGGAAGTTAAGTTATTATAAGCAACTGGCTGGCGCAGAATCCAACCGAAAGCCCCCTGGATGGGGGGACTTCGGGGTTGGTCGTCGGGAGTCTTCCGGGGAAACGATGTCCCTGCCAACTGGAAGAGGTTTCGAATGAGGCAGAGCTTTCCATATTGAGTTCCATTCCCATTAACTCCACTTTACGATAAAAAATATCGAAATCCTCTACCTATTTAAATTCTATGCGCGATGTGTAACTTCGAGAATGAAAAAAAATAGTTCATTCTTAAGACGCCCTCAATTAGCCGTGTCCATGACATAAAAAGCTGTTCCGGGAATTGCTGATGCTACTCTATCCTGCAATTTCGTATTGTGTCGGTGTCCTAATAATCAAAGCCCCACTAAGCATTACATCTTCGACATTGCGCGACCGTGGAGTTGCTGCTAACCAATAACTGAAACGTTAAAGGTTTAATAAAACTGAACGCTTCATTTAATACATTAAGATTTTCTGTAACTAAAATAACACCTAAGACTCTCCTTAGTTATTTCAGCCAAAGGAGAATCACCATGCAATTAGCCACCGTCCTTAAAGAAACCATTGCACCTTGGTCGATGCTTAAGCATCCTTTTTACCAAACATGGTCTGAAGGTACCTTGTCGCTCTGTGCTTTGCAAAACTACAGTTTACAGTATCGTCCCTTTGTCGATCACTTTCCAAACTATGTCGCCGCTATTCTGAGCCGTTGTGAAAACCCACCTCACCGTCAAGAACTGTTGCGTAATCTCATAGATGAAGAGGGATACCCCAATCAAAAAGATCATCCCACTTTATGGAGAGAATTCGCATGTGGCCTTGGTATCGCTGAAGAGTCCTATGATACGCAAGTCCCAGCACCTTGGGCCCAAGTGCTTCATGAATCTTTTTGGAATCGCTGTCAGCAAAGTTACCATGAAGGATTAGGGGCTCTTTTTGCCTACGAACATCAAATACCTGAGGTGGCTGATGTTAAAATTAGAGGCCTTCAAGAACACTTCTCAATTCACAAAGAAAACACTTTGGGGTTTTTCAAGGCCCATCAAATAGCCGATGTTTACCACTCCCAAAGTTGTGAAAAACTCCTCAATGATATCACCGGTGCCAAAGAGCAACAGCAAACCATTGATTCCGCAAGGGCCTCGGCTCAAGACATTTGGAACTTTTTATCTCAATGCGAAGAAGCATGAGCGTCTATTTAGCCTTGGGCTCTAACTCCGGCGATCGAATATCCCACCTTGAAAAGGCTCTTTGTGAACTCAACAAGGTGGGTCAAGTCGTTCGAGTTTCTCCACTTTATGAGACGGCCACGGCGACTCCAGCCATTATCCCCGGAGCTGAGTGGATCGGTCCCTTTATAAATATTGTCATTGAATTTGCGCCACCCGCGCTCGCTACGCCTGAATCATTCCTACTAGCGATTAAGGCCATCGAACGCAAGCTCGGACGTGAGGCCTTGCAAACATGGGCTCCCCGTCCCATCGATATTGATATTCTCTATTGGCGGGATCTGGAGATAAACACCTCTCATTTACAGATTCCCCACTCGCGGATTTTTGAACGGGCATTTGTTTTAGATCCCCTTAAAGACTTAGTACCTTTGCGCCTGGCTGGTCATCGCCCCATTTTACATCGCGCTCACGAACTCGCTGACCACGCTCCTGGTCTCATGGCGACTATTAATCTCACGCCCGACTCTTTCTCTGATGGCGGTAGATACAATCAGTTGGGTGAGTTTGAATCTTATCTCGAGAAAATAGAATGCAAAGTGGCTTATATCGATCTCGGGGCGGAGTCGACCCGTCCCAATGCCATACCGGTCGATCCTGCAACCGAATGGGAGCGTTTAGCCCCCTTTCTCCAGTTTTTAAAAAAACGTTATGCGAACAAACTAATTCATCCGAAAATCAGTATCGATACCCGCCATTATTCTACTATGCTTCGCGCTTCTGAGCATGGCATAGATATGATCAATGACGTCAGCGGACTCACCGACCCCAATATCGCAAAGCTTTACAGAGAAGAAAAAACAGATTTTGTTTTAATGCACAGCTTGTCGGTGCCCCCCAATAAAGAAAAAGTGCTGCCTCAAAATATTTCGGCAATGGTGTCTCTCAAGTCGTGGTTTACCCAGCGTCTTTCGGAGCTAGAAGCCATTGGCATACCCAAAGAACGTATTGTTCTTGATCCCGGAATCGGTTTTGGTAAGACTCCGCTGCAATGCCTTGAAATACTGGCTAATATCAAAGAACTGCAAACATTAAATGCCCGTCTTTTGGTGGGAGCGTCTAGAAAATCTTTTATGCGAGCCCTTATTGCTGCTAACAACGACTTTCGAGACTCTGCCTCCAATGGCATCTCCCATTTTTTAGCAAATCAAGGTGTTGATATTTTGCGTTTACACAACCCCATTGAGTTTCATTCGGAACGACTCACACTTCAACAAATGAGGAATCTCCATGCATGTACAATCCATCAAAACTGAAATCTACCGCCCCACAGTAAAGCTCATCGACTTTGTGCTCACATCACTCACCAGTTTTCCCCTCCAGGAAGGTGATGTGCTGGCAGTAACCTCAAAGATTGTAAGTCTCTCTGAATATCAAATCATTGAGAAACACACTGTGACTTCCAAGGAGGCTCTGGTGCGCCAGGAAGCCGACTTTTTCCTCAGCGGTGGTGCCTATGATTGTTATCTCACAATCAAACATGAATTATTTATTCCTTCCGCGGGCATTGATGAGTCAAATTCTGAAAATGGTGCCTACATTCTCTATCCCAAAGACCCTTTTGCTTCGGCACATTCCCTTTGGCTCCAATTGAAGAATCATTTTAGTCTGAAACACTTAGGACTTATTTTGACCGACTCCCATACCACGCCTCTTCGTCGTGGCGTGACGGGAATCGCACTCGCGCACGCGGGATTCCACGGAGTGACCAGCAAGGTTGGCCAACAGGATTTATTTGGTAAACCTCTACAGTTTACTTTCATTAACGATGCAGATGCTCTAGCGGGAATGGCAGTGTACGTGATGGGTGAAGCCAATGACCAGTGTCCTTTGGCGTTGATCCGAGGCGCAGGGTCTCTTGATTTCACGAACGAAACTCCCACCCGCAGTGGGCTTCCCGATCCCTCCGTGGATCTCTATTATCCAATTTTCAAACATTTAATCTCCAAGAACTGACCTCGGGAAGCTTACGATGTTGCTCGAGTGCCAAATCCAAAGCCCCCCATAAAATCTTTATGGGAAGAAAAAAAGTGCTAGCCCTAAATAAATTATCGTTAGATGATTTAAAAAACTCGTTTCTAGAGCTATTTCACCTCAAATTTGAAGGGAACGATAATGCACTTTTTGAAAAAGGTCCGGCAGCCTACACTTGATCTTCCAATACGTACCCGCCGGAGACTTTGGAAAATCCATTTTTTCAGATCCTATCTGGTTGTGTTTATTGGATACATGGCCATGTATCTCATTCGGAAGAACTTCAATATTTCCCAAAATGAACTGATTGAACAGTATGGACTCACGAAAACCGATTTGGGTCAAATTGGGTTTTGGTTTTCGATGACCTATGGAGTGGGAAAAACCTTGGTGGGTTCCTTCGGAGACGGCCGCAATACAAAAAACTTTGTTTCATTGCTTTTGATCTTAGCCTCATTTTCAATGTTTGCCTTCGCCGCTTTTGCCGGGTCACTCAGTGGAATGATTTTTTGTTTTGCATTGAATGGCCTTTTTCAGAGTGCTGGTGGCCCACTTTCCTATGCAACCATCACCCAATGGACCGTGCAAAAAATCCGCGGGCGCTTTTTAGGGCTTTGGAATATTTCCCATAACGTGGGAGGCGCCTTGGCCGCGTTTGTCGCGACGTTTGGTGCCCAACAGATTTTCAACGGCGATGTTCGCGGAATGTTTTTATTTCCCGCGGCGATAGCTTTAGTGATTGGTGTGGCGGGTCTCTATATCGGTGCCGATTCACCTGAAGCCATTGGCTTGGGAACAGCCGAAGACATTTTTGAGGAGAAACATTCTCACCAAGATCTTCAAGTCGAAAAATTGGGTCTAAAGAAATGGGGTACAATCAAAAAATATGTTTTGAGAAATCCATTTATTTGGGGATTATGCTTTGCCAATGTCTTTGTCTACGTCGTACGCATTGGGGTAGATCAATGGGGCATTGTCTATGCCAAAGAGGTCTTGGGCTTATCAAAGGACGTTGCCAAAACTGGTTTCACCCTGTTTGAAGTCGGAGCCCTTTCAGGCGCCTTTATCTGGGGTTATTTATCTGATGTCAGTCGTGGACGTAGTTCACTGTTATCCATTTCCGCCTTGATTTTAATTTTAGCTGCCCTCGGCATTTATCGGGATGCTCACGATGCAGCTACTTATCTTGCCACCATGTTTGCCCTTGGCTTTTTGATATTTGGCCCTCAGCTGTTGATCGGCGTTTCGGGAGTGTTTTTTGTACCTAAGAACGCGGTCAGTGTTACCGATGGCATTCGGGGTACCTTTGGATATCTATTAGGTGATTCATTTGCCAAACTTGGGCTAGGTATGATGGCCGATAATAAAGTTGTTCTTGGCCTCAGCGGTTGGGATGGAACTTTTAAAGCCATGTATGGAGCCGCTGCTCTTGGAATAATCTGCCTGGCCTATGTCGCCTTTGGAGAGGAAAAAAAGATAAGAAGAGACGCTCGCGGCTAGACTCACAATCTTTTGACTCATCAAAAAAACTTTAGAGATTAGTGAAAATCGCGTCTTCAGCGGTTATTTAGGCACTATCTCTCTCGCATTAATTAATAACTTAAGAACCTTATTCACCTCGAATTGCTGTTTAATATAGAACTGAGCTTTGGAGTTAGCCCTTTTTCCGACTCGCACTGTCGTTAGAAAAGGTTGTGTCAATTTAAAAACGTCTTCATCAGTATCATCGTCACCGATATAAAATACCTTACTAACATGTTTCAGCTTTTTTAATTCTTTGAGCGCAGCCCCTTTGTCTGGCGATTGTTGAGGGACAATATTGTACACGCATTTTCCTGTAATAATACGGGGTGCAGGCCTGAGATCATTGAGAACCAGTTCAATTTGCTTCGCCGCGGTTCCTCTGTCTTTGCATTTCCGATAATGGATGGAGAGTGAATAAACTTTGTCTTCAATAAAAATACCATTCTCAAGGTTTTGTTCCCTTAATTTACATAGCCATTTTTTGGTGATAGATTTGGCTCTTAGTTTTTTACTACCCCACTTAGGAATTCCCTCTAAACCGTGATTCCCAATCAAATAAATACCGGGAATCCTAACTCGATTCTTTAAATCTTTTACTCTTCGTCCTGAAATGACAGCAACAGGTGCGTAGCTCAATAGAGTCGCTAGTAGCTTGGATGTATTTAATGGCAACGTCGCACTAGTAATACTTTTATTGATTTTGGAAAGAGTTCCGTCAAAATCAAATGCATAAAGTGTTTTTGTTTTGGATAGCTTTTCAATGATATTTTTATGGTCATCAATAAAAAGATAGCGCATTGTTAGAAAAATCCTTTTGTGTCTATGTCGCTTTCACCAAACAAGCGTGTACGCTGTCGCAGTCTCGCAGCATCGATCAACATTCTGCCAGCCCATCTGTAAACATTAAATTCTTGAATTAACCCGCGCATGCTGCGAATTCTATTTCTTTGCTCATCTGGTTTCATTTCAAGGGCAATTTTTAAAGCGGCGGCGCATTGATCTATGTTATAAGGATTTACAATTAGTCCCTCGGCTAACTCCCGTGCAGCTCCAGTGAATTGACTTAAAATCAGGACGCCTTGCTCGTCATCTCTTGCGGCCACAAACTCCTTCGCCACCAAATTCATTCCGTCATGGAGACTACTAACAAAACAAAGATTGGCTCCTCGGAAGTACTCATAAACTTGATTAGGTTCATGGTGTTCGATTTTTAGGATGATTGGTTGATATGTTTCAGATCCATATTTTCTGTTAATCCTTGCACACAGTGTTTTTACGTCAGCTTCAAAATGTTGATACTGATCAATGGAAGAACGGGAAGGAGCAGCAATTTGAATAAACGAGAACTTGCCAATCCACTGAGGATCTAACTCGAACAATCGCTCTACGGCGAGAAATCGTTCTAAAATCCCCTTAGTATAATCGAGACGATCAACTCCAATGCCAATTAATCGATCTTGAGGGAGATTGTTGATTGACCTTATGCTTTTCTGGCAATCTCGCACCGACTTTTGTGTCTTCAGCCATTTTACCGGATACTCAATCGAGATAGGATAGTGATTAACGATGGTCAGATTTCCGTTATGAGACACGGTTGTTGTCTCCCGGTCGATCCGACTTTCAACAAATCTGTCGATGGTATCGAGAAAGTTATTGCAATGAAAACGGGTGTGAAAGCCTATAATGCTGCTTCCAAGAAGACCTTGAATCAACTCCTCGCGCCAAGGGCATACGCCAAAAACCTCTGGATTAGGAAAGGGAATATGCCAAAATGTAATCACGGTCGCCTTTGGCAATTTTTCCCGAATCATTTTTGGAAGTAAGGCAAAATGAAAATCTTGAACTAAGACCACGGGATTATCAGTTTTCGCTTCTTCAACAACAGTATCAGCAAATTTTCTATTTACCGCAATATATTGTTTCCAGTCTTTTGACCTAAAAATCGGTCTTACATGAGCTATGTGACAAAGAGGCCATAACCCTTCATTGGAGAAGCCATAATAGTAGCCTTCTTCTTCCTCCTTAGTGAGCCAAACACGTCTTATTTGATAACTCGGATCATTTGGCGGTACCCTAACGCGATCATTCTTATCCACTACTTCTCTGTCAGCATTCCCGCTGCCATGGGCAATCCAGGTACCAGAACAGGCGCGCATTATTGGTTCCAGTGCAGTTACCAGACCACTTGCAGGAAAACGAGCTTCGATCTTCTCATTATTCTTCACATGAATGTAGGGTTCTCTGTTCGAGACAATTAAAATTTCATCTCCGGTGAGTTCGTTATGCAGTATTTCTTTTAATGCCTTCGGAGTCCAACTGATTTGACTTTCGTCGCGAACGCGCCTTTCGGTTTCCAGGTCGCGCACCAATGTCCTTAAGTCTTTAATAAAAGGTCGCAGCTCTGGTGATGCCCCTCGATATGAAGGTCGAATTAAGCCTTCTCCTCGTAAGATCGCACGTAAGCCTCTCATAAAGCCGAGCCAGCTCAGTTGTGCAATGACCACAGTTGTGAGTAAAATAACCACTGTCAATCCCAAAAAAAGATAAACCAAATATTTCTTTGTATCGGCACTTCTCTTTTGAATGTAGCCGATGTCATGCACCAAAATTAGTTCCCCTAAAATTTTTTCCTCATCATCGACCAGAGGAAAAAATGTGAAATGAAGTGACCCGTGCGGGTCGTCTGAAATTCGGCTTAGCGGGGTGTGAGTGTCACCGATAGGTTCACAACTCACGCCCTGAGGCAAATTCGGGGTTTTGTAAACAATTTTACTATTAATATTGCAATAGGCTAATGCGAAGAGTCTTTCGTCCTGAGTGATGCGATCAAACAGTTTCTGGAGATTGCCCTGAGAGGAACTCTTGACGGCTTCAACGATTGAATCATGGACGGCGTTTGCAATAAGGCGCGAACGAATTTCTAAGTCACGATTAAACCACTTGAATGTCATTGTATCGACAAGTGGCACGATGCCATACGCAATTAAACCTAAAACTACTGCTAAAGGAACAATAAATCTCAGTGATAATCTCATCGCGCAACTTTACATCTCCTGATCCAAAAAGTAAACTTTTAAGAGAATATAAATTACATCAGAGGATGAAATCATGTATCGATCAGGATTAATAGGGAATTGTCAGGTAGCAGCAATGATCACTGAAAAGGGCTCTATTGATTGGCTTTGCATGCCGAGGCCAGACAGTGAGCCCGTGTTCGGGCGCCTCTTAGATAAAGATGGTGGATATTTTTCGATCGATACAATGGGCGAATCGACAGTAAAGCAATACTATTTACCGAATACAGTTGTGCTTGTGACAGTCTTAACGTGTGATGATGGAAGCGAATTCAAGATTACGGATTTTTGTCCGCGCTTTTATCAGCATGGTCGCGTTTACCGACCTATCGCTCTTTTTAGAATCATCGAGCCTATTAAAGGAAGTCCTATCATTACGGTTAAATGTAAACCAATCAATGGATGGGATAAACAGCCAGCACGATGTGTGAGAGGAAATAGTCATCTGAAATATGAAATACGAGATGATACGCTTCGCCTTGTTACAAATATGCCGATGACTTACCTTTGCGAGGAGAAATCATTTTCTCTGAAAGAACCGATCTATTGTGGTTTGACATGGAGCTTTGGAATTGAAGATGATCTAAAGCAAGTCACGACTCATTTTTTGGAACAAACCATTCTTTACTGGAATTCCTGGGTCAAGCATTGCTCCATACCGACTTTATATCAAAAGGAAACCATTCTCTCATCGATGATTTTGAAACTGCATTGCTATGAGGACACCGGGGCAATCCTGGCGGCTTTCACAACCAGTTTGCCAGAGGAGATTGGCGGTACGAGAAATTGGGATTACAGGTACTGTTGGTTACGTGACGCCTATTTTGTGTTAACGGCGTTTCAAAATTTGGGTCATTATGAAGAGATGGAAGGGTTTCTGAGATTTCTTCTCAATATTGCAGAAAGGCATGAGTGTAGCGACGAAAAATTGAGTCCAGTTTACAAGTTAGACCTTTCACTTCCATTACCCGAGCTAATTCATGATCACTGGAGAGGGTTTCAAGAATCAACACCCGTCCGTAGTAATAATCAAGCTGCCGAGCACATTCAAAACGACGTTTATGGAGAAATGGTTATGGCGCTGGCTCCTATCTATTTTGATGAGCGCTTTCATCATTTGCGAACAAAAGAACATGAACGCCTTATGGCAAAGCTTGGCCGATTGTGCGCGAAAAATATTTCAAAACCAGATGCGGGATTGTGGGAACTACGCAATGGCTGGCAAGAGCACAGCTTTTCAAATCTTATGTGCTGGGCAGGATTAGATCGAATCAGGCGAATCAAAGAGCGTGGGTATTTGCAGGAATTTTCCATCGACCTGAAAAAGGCCCTCGCCATCGCAGAGTCTGCCGTATATGCTGCCGTCAAGGATGGTGTTTTGCGGAATGGACCGGACGATGAGTCTCTGGATTCGGCGCTTCTTGAATTAACGACATTGAGATTTCCCGACGCCACGCTCAATCAACAAACGGTTTTGAGAATTTATTCAGAATTGAGCCTGGGAAATGTTAATAGTCAGGGAAGCTTTTTATATAGGTATAAGCGAAAAGATGATTTCGGTGATCCAAAGTCGGCATTTTTAATTTGTTCATTTTGGTTGGTGCAATCTCTGGCCAGAATCGGGAAGTTGGCAGAGGCCAAAAAAGTAATGGCTGATGCTATGAGTGCAGCCAATAGCCTAGGACTTCTTTCGGAGCACTTCGATCCAGTTGCAAAACTTCAATCAGGAAATTTTCCACAGGCCTACTCTCATGTCGGCCAAATCAACGCAGCATTTGCAATTAGTCCGCAATGGAGTGAGATCCTTTGATTTTCATTACCCATTGTTCCTCTGCGAGATAGTCAGTTTCAATGGCGACGATCTTTACCGACATGATCAACGCTGACAGCAGGCTGGACGATAATCACTTGTTCGAGCAGATCAATCAGTAGGCACGGGCCAACGAACGAACTGATCGAATAAAGAAGCTAATAGCTTTACTCCCGCGCTTAGATTTTAATACTTTGCTGCAAAACCCCTTTGCCAATTTTTATTTGTTTCTGTCAATCTCCAATGCTACCAAACAGGAATGAAGAAAAAAGTTGTCATGTCCATCATTGTCACGGGTGTTCTTATTTCTCTGCTAACTTGGGGGAAATTATCTTCTATTTCGGGCCATCAGAAAGTAAGCTATACTCCATCAAACAAAGAATGTTTTTCTGCGGAAACTTCCAGACCTTGGCGGTATTGTATTCACACGCCATCGAATCACAAGGTCAATGGCAATATCGCGTATCTACTCCATGGTCGTAAACTCGATGAAAACACTTGGAATGATGATACGTACTATACCGCCCTCGTTCAACAATATTGGACTGAACACCAACTTACACCACCAACTGTGGTGACTGTTTCCTTCGGCCCCGTTTGGCTACTAACAAAAAAAGGTCAAAAGGAAAGAAGCGGACTTTTAGACGTTTTCACAGAAGAAGTAATTCCGCTCATCGAAGGAAAAGTCGGCAAACCCAATAAAAGATTTGTCTTTGGTGAATCAATGGGAGGAGTTAACTCATTAGTTTTAGGACTTCATTCTAAACTTTTCAATAAAGTTGCAGCACTTTGTCCGCCAATTTATCTGGGCTCACCGTTTGGCACTCTCTCTGAAATTCAAGATTTCATTAAGCGCACGGGCGCCGACCCAAAAATTATTTATGGAATCATTCAGCTTTCAAAAGAATTTTTTGCTGACGAAGCAGAATGGAAAGCAGCATCTCCTATCCATCTTGTAGAACTAACGCAAGGATCTGCCTCTCCGGAATTTTATCTGAGTTGCGGCCTTTACGATGCCTATGGAAATTTTGAAGGCAACCAGCATCTTTCCAAGCGGATGGAGACCAAAGGCATTCTCAGTCATTGGCAGCCTCTCTATGGGGGACACTGTGCGGTGGATATTTCTTCACTTGCAGAGTTTTTGGTTCATTAAAAACTATAAGAGTTAAAATCTCAGCTTGCAGGAATAGACCGAGGTCGCGTCCCCTCGATTTTCCATTAAGGAATCAATTCGTTAAACCTATAAACGTGAGCATTGAGGTGAATACCTTTCGTCACAAGGGCTGTCGCCAATTCTTCCGCCCCAAATACCTGTGTTTTTGAAGTGTCATTGGCACCATAGTTATAAGTATATTCATCCGGTGCAGCAAATCTAGAACGAAAATTGCTGAAGTGATCGAAAAAGGCCTGTACGCGTGGTGCACTGTAAGGACTGATACTAAATACAAAATAATTCCAGATCATTTGCTTTGAACCCATTGATTTTTGATCGGCAATGTTGGTGAGCAAAAACATAAATCCTGTCTTGGCATCTTCGGAAAGCACCTGAAAAATCTCAGAGAGGCTCTTCTCTCCGGAGTATTCAGACCACCAGGCATTACTCACATCAACCAAAGATAGGTAGAGCCATTTTAATTTTAATTCTTCTTTGAGAGCTTTCCAGGCGCTAACTGCTCCAATATCAAATTGCAGAGAAACTATATGTCCCTGGCTCGCTGTGACGTGGAGTTTTTCGTAAAGAGGCTTCGCCCACAACTCTGAGTATTCCGTAATTTCGCGAACGAGAGCCTCTATTCTCGGAGCATAGCCATAGTTAACGCCGTTGTCCTCTTTAGCACGAAGGTAATCCACATCGTCAGCACTAATTATTTTGCGAACATTGGCTATCCCCTTTGAGGCTAAGTCTTCAAGGACGTCATTATAACTTTCCTCTGTGGCGAGGCTGGAAACTATGGCCCTAAAATCCTCATAGCGTTCAATCTTTGCAAGCAAGCGAATAAGAAACCGATTAAACTCCACAGCCTCCGTATTAATATCGCCAATGACGAGCCATTGACTACCACTGAGAGGCTGCAAACGACGTGAAGGACCTAAAAGTACCCACAGAAAAATGCACCCCGGTAGGAACGGAACAAACACTCAATACAGGAGAGAGTTCTTTGACATTAGACTCATTACGATAAAGAAAATCCATGACCGTCACAGACTTGTCTTTAGATTGGGATTCAATGTTTGCAATCGCCGTGACACTCAAAAAAGAGTCTGTTTGTGCAGCTACTTGAAAACCAACGAGTAAACAACAAATATTAACAAATAAACTCAGCTTGTTCATAGCGCGAAGCCTTTCTAACAACTCCGCCGATTCATGAACGTTCCATGGCATTGTCGATCTATTGATGACAAGTGCCAATCAACGGCAAGCAAAAAGCACTTTCGCTAACTGCAAACGGAGGAGTTTGTACTGTGCAAAGCCAAAATGCAATTCACTGGCCAAGCACTCTTACCCTTTATGTAACCAGCAATTCCCGGAACGACGTCAATAAATTGTATTTAATAGATAAATTAGTG
>CAZYOE010000012.1:0-50694 GCA_964648725.1 uncultured Pseudobdellovibrionaceae bacterium
CATAGTTATATTGTTTATGGTCCCTTTGCCAATGCCGCCACTTCAGTCATTTTTGAAGGGGTCCCCAGTTATCCGAATTATTCTCGATTCTGGGAAGTCGTCGATAAACACAATGTCTCCATATTTTATACCGCTCCCACAGCCCTACGCGCGCTCATGCGTGAAGGCGATGAACCCGTTAAAAAAACCTCCCGCCAATCGTTAAGACTTCTCGGAAGCGTCGGCGAACCCATCAATCCCGAAGCTTGGCTGTGGTACCATCGCGTCGTAGGTGAAAATCGTTGTCCAGTGGTTGATACTTGGTGGCAAACGGAAACAGGTGGGATTCTTATTTCGCCTTTACCGGGAGCAACTCCTCTCAAACCAGGCTCTGCCACCTTGCCACTCTTTGGTGTTCGCCCCGTGATTTTGACGCCTGAAGGTCAAAGGCTACCTGGCGATCAGGCCTGCGAGGGCGTTCTTTGCTTGGAAGACTCCTGGCCGGGGCAAATGAGAACTGTTTATCGCGATCATGCACGCTTTGAACAAACTTATTTTTCACAATACAAAGGCTACTATTTTACTGGCGATGGTTGCCGACGTGATGATGATGGCTACTACTGGATCACAGGTCGCGTAGATGATGTTTTGAATGTGGCAGGGCACCGCCTAGGTACCGCTGAAATTGAAAGTGTTCTCGTTGCTCACGCTACGGTAGCGGAAGCTGCAGTGGTAGGTTACCCACACGATATAAAGGGCCAGGGAATTTATTGTTTTGTGACTCTTAAAACCGGGGTGGCAGCTACTGATGATTTACGCAAAGAACTTATTCAATGGGTGCGCAAAGAAATCAGTCCTATCGCAACTCCTGACCGACTGCAATTTGCTCCCGGACTCCCTAAAACTCGCTCAGGAAAAATCATGCGTCGCATTTTGAGAAAAATTGCGGAAAATCAAACTGAGGCTCTGGGTGATACATCCACCTTGGCAGACCCATCCGTCGTAACTGACCTGGTAAATAACCGAATTCATCTCTAAAAGGAGTTAAGGTATTTAATTCCTCTCTGATAAAATCAAGATTACCAACGAGGCTTATCGGAGAGGTACACCATGGAATGAGCGAGCTCCATCCGACAATGAGTGGTATTGCTCTCTTGGACTTATAGTTACAATCAACTCGGTTTATTTGGAAATGTTGGAAGTGTTGCTGGCACTTATTTAAATCATAAAGCCTAAATACAATTGCGTTTCGTGGATAGTCGCTTTCTCGCGTTTGTCCACATTAGGTAAACTCGTATCCATGAGATTCGACCAAGAATCATTAAATCTGACTTCAATTAAAAGTAAAATCGAGGAGCTTATCTCTAGGTTTAGCCCCGCGCTGTAGGTCATTCCCCAATCAAAAGTTCTATATCCGCATTCCTTCATTGTTCTATACGAAATACTGTTTGGACTCGATGTTTGAAAGTGTCCCACATCCCCCACTGCTTGGGCGGCATAAAGGCCAATACTGCCCGTGAACATGGGCGTGGGATGAAAGCGTCCTATCAATGGCACATAAAAGTTTTTCCAACGATAAACATCTTTTATTGATTGGTCACTTGATTGGTCACTTGATTGTGCAAATTGAAAACCACGCTGCAAAAAAATCAGTCCGGTTTCAAAACTCCATTTCCCTTGCATGGGGTTTTCAAGGAGCACGCCAAAATTATAGGTGGAATCGTTGGAGCTATCCGCACCGATGTAATAGGGAGAATCAGTGGTTAACTCTGATACCACATTGGACTGATTATAAACTCCCACAAGGCTGAACGTGCGATCTTTGGCGAAAGTCAGTTGCTCACAGCTGATCACAACCCCAATGAGAACGATACTTCTCCAAAGCGAAAGCACTTACGAACCTCCCAAAACGAAACTGATTGACTGAGAAGAATTAGAAAATCCGGTTGTTTCATCCATTGATGCACTCACAACTAAGGGTCCTAATCGTAACTCAACTCCCATAGTGAAGTGAAACCGATCTTTACCACCGACAACTCGTGCCGGCTCTTTATAGCTGCCCACACGCCAAATAAAAGTTTTCCTGGGCTGAGAAAAAACTGTGTACTCTATTCCGCCATGAGGAATTTGAACTAAGGTTGGTTTGACTTCCTGATTGGCGATGCTATTTCCGTCAAAAGGACTCTCCACCAAAACTGAATTCTCGACCGGACGAATAAAATCCAAATCAGCAATATACATAAGATCTCCACCGCCCTTAAAAAATCCTCCGAAAGTATAACGCTCAGGAAGCGAAACCCCTTTGAACCAATATAAAGTCGTTGGATAGCCATTAAGTGAAACTTGATTTGCGGTGTTTGGCACATCGATCAATCTTTTCGGTGTATACGAAAATCCGAAACCAATTCGTTTTTCAGGCCGATAACTCAACCCATAGGTCACATACTGAGTCGACTGCTGGTTCTCAATGATCGGCGAATAATAACTTAAATAATCTTCCGTCAGCCGAGCGGCGTGATGAGTTACTCCAAGCGAAAGATTCTCCGTCACTAAAATCGCTAAGGAGTAATCGGTATTTAAAATTCGAATTCCCGCGCGATTATAGAGAGAACCTTTAGAATAGATTTCGGTGGAATAAGGGGAACTTTGGCCAAAAGCCAGAGCTACTCTCCACCACCGTAAAGCCACCGCATTAAAATCAAAATGAAAAATAACACCATCGGAAGTGTTATCTCCATTAATATCAGCTTCGCGGTTAATGGTGGTATTGGATGTACTCCCAATATCAAACGTCCACTGGCCATGCCCCAATCCGGCGGGATTATATACCAATCCTGAAGCATCATCACTCAATCCCGCGTAAGCGCCCCCCAATCCCATCGCGCGTGTAGAACCCTGAGGAGCATGGCTGTAAGTTCCGTAATACTGGGTCTGCGCGTTGACCCACAAACTCACAAACTCAATTAAACATAAAATAATTAGTTGCTTAAAGATTCTCATCTACTTCATACTTTAATCTAAAATGAAGCTCCTGCAATGGCTATTCGCACTTTTTCTATTCCTCCATGCACAGACATTGTCCGCCGGTCTAGTCACAAAACCATATTTAGGCTTTGGCCAATTATCTTTAAGTCTCGGAAGTGAGCAATTGATTAAGGGCGAATCCACCAGCTATATTTTAGGTGCTCGATCAGGTGTTAAGCTCGGCGAAAATTTTTACCTCGCCGCCGATTACAGTCGCGCCGGTCCCTATAACTTAAAATTTAAAAATAATTACTACGGTACCTCTATCGATTCTGGCCTCTTTACACTTTACAGTGGTGGCATTGGTATCGAATACTTGGTAGGAAGTTGGATGCTTTGGTACGGCATCTATCCGTATCATGCCCTTGAGGAACATCGCATTGACTTTCAAATGAAAGGTGCCATGACCCGCGCCGGTATTGGACTCACTTTAGATGCAAAGCTGAGCCTGTCCTTTCAATCCGAAACGTCCTCTCTAAATATCAAAGACCCCACCGCAACAGCTCTTTCCATCATATGCTATAATTCTACCACCGACCAGTGTGCCAAAACAGGAAGGTCCTCAACTTTATTTTTCTCCTTGGTCTCAATTATCGATTGATTTTCAGACTCATTTGGTTGAGTACCGCAGTTTCTTGAATTGCAGGATCTGCATGATTCAACAAACTTTTATTTAAATCGAACAGCCAGGGCGACAAAGAGCCCCGTATCAGACTCATTCTGGATAAAATACTAAGAACTTTCTGTTTATCCCCGCTGACTACTGTGTCGCTCAGTAACTTGCGTGCGCCAACGGCATCTTGATTGGCCAACAGAAGCAAGACATCAAGTGCATCCACGCTGTCACTCGATTTAAATCTCTGAGTCACAAACTGAAACTTTTTATCCACAGAATTCTCTGTCGCCAATAAAATATCCTCTAGATCGATGAGACGCACAGAGCCACCCTGTTGCAAAGCCTCATCTTGAAGGGCCCAGGCCTTTGCTAATTCTTTTGAGTTTTTGGAACTAGTATCATTTCCATAAATCAGAATATACGCGCCAGCGGCATCCCAGCGAATGGCCGGAACGTTGGTTTTCATGGCATTCACTAGGAAACCCGCTAGCCGTGAGTCTTCACTCTTTAAGAGCACAACAGCGGCCATAGCAGAGGTTCTATTGGGGCATTCAGGAGAATTGATGCAGTAGACAAGTTGCTTTTCCATTTCCGGTGCAATTTTTAATTCACTAAATTTATACCTTTTACCTGTGACAAAATAATAATAGCTCTTTAAGAGTTCCAATTTAGTCAAAGGTGAATCTATGACCTTCCAGATGTATTGAGGTTCGAACGCGAAGCCTTGATAAACTTTCTTTTTAAGGATAGATAAACTTTGCTTACCTTCAGGATCGATAGACTTTAGTACAAGAGCCGCCATTCGTCGTACATCCTCTTGATTTTGTAATCCTAGGCGAGCTACATCTTCCACAAGTGGTTTGCCTTTGACCCCCAATCCTTGAACCGCTCTAAGAGCGGCCATACGAAACTGAGATAGTTCGGCAGCGTTGAGCATTTTTGCCAGTAAATCCAAATGATCCACGAGTTCCTCGGGATAGCGATTGAGAAAATGCAAAGATAATAGGCGACAATTTGTATCCTCATTTTGTTTCAAACAGTATAGAGCTGCTTTTTTGGTGTTGGAATTGTCAGGATCGATTTTCATCATTGCTGTCAGCAACTGAGACTTTAAAGTTGTGGATTGTTCGAGCCAGTTTTGCAAGTGGGGCAAGATACTTTTTGCTTCCGAACCTAAACCCGAGACAACTTCGAGAGCCAGCAAGCCCCGTTCTTCTGTCCATTTTTTGTCATTAGCCTTTTCGAGAATATTATCTAGGACGCCCAAAGCCGGCAGTGCTTTTATTCCTACCCTGCGCAGGTGCTTTAAAATGTCAGCGTGACGGTACAATTGTTTTTCATCACTCAACCATTCAATAAACAAGGGTATCGCCGGGTGCTCTGAGGGATCCATTTGGTCCAACGCGGAAATCAACATTTCTTCAGATGGTAAATCACCAATAAGACACTGCGCTTCTTTGGAAGAGGAAAAGGATTCCCGATTCTTTAACTGCGACAAAACCCAGGGGATTGCTTTATTAGCATCAGTTCCCATTTTGGCCAAGGCAGTAACTGCTTCACTCCGCTCCCAACCTAAAACTGAATGCAAACGAAAAATTTGCATTTTAACTTCTTGATTGATCCCATCAAGTGCCCCTTCCACCTCATTAGGGGGACACTGGTCTTTCCACCGATTGAGACTGGCTTCACTACCACCGCCACCTTGAATCCGTTCACACAAGTTCTTTCGGCACTCTAGTTTAGGCTTACTGGATTCCTTTGCCTTAATACATTCGGACTGAACATCCTGCACGGAAAAAACTTTTCCAAGTGGCTTCTCATTTTTTTTGTTTACTACCACCCATTCACCACAAACTCCCTTAACTGCACTACAGTCTACGGTGGCCTGACATTCTAAAATTTGTTGGGGATAGGGAGTAACAGCTTCTATTGTCGTTTCCTGACTCGGAACTGGCTTTGAGTCTTGGCCTTTAGCAAAGCTAAAACTAATATTTAAGACAAAAAAACACGCAAAAACAAAGAACACTAACGGCACCAGACCCTCCCTAGTTAGATTCTTCTGAAAAAGAGCCAAATTCAAAGCCTAAATCCCTGATTTGGCAACTTTAAGTTTACCTTTCGCTGTCGCAAAGTGATCTACTAGCTGTAAACGGATTTTATTGATCATTTCCGTAGAAGCGAGAGCTGGAGCGTCGGCAATTGGCTTGGTATTTTTATTAATCCAGTCGCGTAAAGTTTCCCCGTTGGCGACCAAAGCCACCTCATTCGTTTTTTTGATGGGTGGCTCGTAAAAGAGTTCTATGATCGGCTTAAAAAGTTCTGCATCAAATACAGTATCCCGAGGATTTCCTTCTAGACCTGCCAACTTTACAATGGCTTCCCTTGGTGTTAACTGCGGAAAACCTGGTCGCAAGCTCGTGAGTTTATCGAATTCATCCGCCAGTGCGAGAATCTTCGCCATCAATGGAATATTCTCACTCTTTAGTCCATAAGGATAGCCGCTACCATCAAAGCGTTCATGATGGTACAAGATCGCTTCTAGAACTTTCGCATTATCTTTCGCTAACTTCTGCAAAGTATGTTTGGCAAAACCCGGATGGAGTCGGTACTGCGCCCGCTCTTCATCAGTCATCATCGCATTTGTTTTCAATAGCAAATCCGGCGGCAACTCACCCAGTCCCACATCATGTAGCAATCCCGCAAGCGCAAGATCGCTGATTGAATCAACCCCCAAGGCCCTCCCAAAAACAGCGCAATAACTCGCAACATTCTGACTGTGGCTAAGATAAGTCAATTTTTCAGAGGCTATAGTATTGGCGGTTTGCCATTTCTCACGACTGGCGGCAACGGATAACATTTGTTTATCTAAAGAGACTTTCAAATTATGAACGACCTGTTCAGCCTCTTCCTCAGAGTAATCTGTTTCTGAGAAGAAACCATGAAGTGCTTGTTGAAGCTGAACCTTCACTTCGGTGGCAGCAGGGGCTTCACCGAACAAATTCTTTCCAAGATCAGTCTGATACGCACTTAAATCAGAACGACGAATATACAAATTCCACTTTTGGTTCTGTTTAAATCGTTCCCGAACCTGAGGCTCGAGCAAATTCCCACCCTTACGAAGCAGAACAACACGCTGATTGGCTGGCAAATAAACAAAAACATCAAAGGGCAAAGCTTCATCTCTGTCTATGGCAGTCATATTTACTTTTACAAGTGCATCAATTCCAACGCGTTTGATATCAAGTTCTTGGGGGCATAGTTCAAAAATTCGATTGAGAAAAAGATCTTCCTCCAAAGGAAACTGGAACACACCTTCAAGCCCCAGTTGATAAGCTTGATGCCACGAAAATTTCATTTTTCCAGCAAAAAGACCAAGGACACTTAGCCGTGGCATCTTATTTTTCACGTTCTTTTTAAGATTCACAAGAGTGTCAATGTTGAAATCCGTCGAAAGGTCGACAATTGCAATTTCTTTTTGCTCAGAATCAGCCATCAAAGTGACGGCGCCAGCATCCAGAACAGAATGCGTGTCATAGCCCCAGTCCGTCAATCGAACGATAAGGGGTTCCAAGGACGGGGAAATCTGATTCAATAAAATAATTTTTTTCTTTCAACGGCACTTGAATTTTGTTTTTCCATATATGTATTATTAGAACTACCCTCATAAGTAAAACGTTGTTCTGTTAATCGTAAATATATTTTATAGAGGATAGCAAGGAGTCTCTTTGGAAAAACAAACTCCCACTCGAAGCCAGAGTGTTTTAATCCTTGATTCTGATTACGATCTAACCTGCATTTTGTCTTCTTTTCTCTCGTTTCAGAAAATTAAGGTGGCGCAAAGCAAACGCGCACGAGAAGCCCTCTTCAAAATGCGCAACCAACGCTTTGACATCGTCATTATCGATCCGGCGATGACTGATGGGCACCAGTTTTTCAGCGGCCTGGCGGAGTTTACTCAACTAAAGCATAAACCAGAATTAGTTATCATGACACACAATTTATCATATGGGCTTCCCAAGTCTCTGCCTTTACCTTTGAAATCTGTGTTGGAGAAACCTTTCGTCTTAGATTTATTCTGGAAAGCCATTGCTTAGTAAAATTCTGCTAAAAAAGGCAGAACCCATCACAGGCCCCACTTTAATTAATAGTGCATCGTGTCATATATTCTAAACGAAATTTAAAATCACGTGAATTCAATATCTTAACATCACCCACAGAACCCTAAAGGGAATTTGGACTCTGAATTCTTTTGACCTTAAAGTTAATTTACTATTTATAAAATCCGACAATTTAGTATTTTATAAATAGTAAATAACCATACCAACACTTCACAGTTAATTGATAAATCATTGCTCCTTCTTGAGGAAATTCTCAATACGAATGTACTTTCAAAACTTTTAGATATCTTTCAGTTTTTCATTCGCCAGCACCTTTTCGAGGGCGTCAGCGCATTTTTAAATCTGGACAAAGGCTTTTCCGGTGGCAAAAAAGAAAGCCACTGAACTTGCCATTACCAAGCGTAGTCGCTCTTCTGTGGTCCTTAAAACCACTCTGAAAATCGGCGCACGAAAAACGAAAAATAAGATCATCCGCAGAATCAATCCTGCCGAAGCCGAGTCCCCCGAACAAGAAGAGAGAGCCATTGCTGAAATTCTTTTCAAAGGACTTTGCCAACTTCGGGGAACCGCTATTAAAATCGCCCAGGCAATCAGCGGCGAAACGGGAATCTTAAAACCCGAACATATGGCGACCCTACAACAATCTCAATATCGAGTTCCACCTCTCAATCCGGTGGTTGTGGCCAAAGTTTTCCGTACCGACTTTCAGAAAGATCCCAATGATCTCTTTCTAGAATTTGAGAATCACGCCTTCGCGGCCGCTAGTCTCGGACAGGTCCATCGTGCCCAATTGCACGATGGAACTGCGGTCGCAGTTAAGGTTCAGCACCCCGGCATTGACCAAACAATCTCTATTGATCTGGGTGTCGCCAGAAAGTTTTTAGGCGCTGTTCCTCGCAACGGCGTCATCTTAAATTCACTGAGTCATATCGAATCAAGACTTTATGAGGAAGTGGATTACCAAATAGAACTTGCAAATGCGCAAAAATTTTATCAAATTCTTTCATCCTCTGACATTGTGATTCCGAAAGTTTATCCAAACCATAGCTCCAAACGAATTATTACTTACGAGTATCTCCGGGGCCAGCATCTGCTGGAGTGGCTAAAACTCAATCCAAGCAAGGCCCAGTGCTCAAAAATAGGCCAGATGATTTGGAACTTGTTTTTCGATTCACTCCGCAAGCATCGAATTCTTCATTGTGACCCGAATTGGGGTAACTACCTTATCATCGATTCTAAACACTTGGCACTTTTGGATTTCGGTTGCGTGCAAAAACTAACTCCTGACTCCGTTGAACTCTTTGAATGCCTTTGGCGCCCCTCCTCTTGGGAAAATAATGATCGCATCTTAGCGATTTATAGATCGCTCGGGGCCGAACCCGAATTGATGGATAGCACGAGCGATGAAGTTTTTTATCAGCGCATGATTCGTCCCTATCAGGATTGGCTCGCAGAAATTGCAAACCTTCCCCTTTTTGACTTTGAATTGGCCAAGGGAATTGGCCAAAGAGGTCAAAAGTTGCTTTTTCGGGAAGTTTTTGAATCTTCAATGCAAAATTTTTCCTCTGAATTTACACTCGTGCATCGCACCTTTTTTGGTGTCATCCAAATCTTAGAGGCTCTAGGAGCAGAAATTTCAACCCAACCAGAGACCTGAATGCATTCAGGTCGCCAAAAAACCTTTACAACGTTATTATTATGTCTTTCTAAGTTGATGAATGATTGTTTCACAGGCTTTTTTTTCATAGAATTGTCTCAAAGGGAACTCTATGAGCGAATCTAATAAAAAATATGCGTTAGAAACAAAACTTGTACATCTTGGTAATGATCCTGCCAATCAATTTGGATATGTGAGCCCTCCCATTTATCGCGGGTCTACCGCCATCTACGACGACGTTAAAAGCATGAAACAAATTGTGCTCGACCCTATGAAAACAGGCTTTCCAAATTATGGCCGTTATGGTTCCCCCAATGCCAGAGCTTTTGAAGCCGCGATTTCTGAACTCGAAGGGGGATATGGTGCTGTGTGCACCGGGAGTGGCTTATCTGCCATCACTACTGCTATTATGTCCTTTGTCGAATCGGGCGACCATATTTTGATTGTCGATTCAGCTTACTGGCCCACAAGGAACTTCTGTGACTCTCTTAAGCGTTTTGGAATTGAGGCTCAGTACTATGACCCTCACATTGGCGCAAACATTGAGTCTCTTATCAAAACTAACACAAAATTAGTTTATATGGAGTCACCCGGCTCGATGACTTTTGAAATTCAAGACGTGCCAGCTATCGCTAAGGTTTGTCGCAGCAAGAATATTAGAACACTGATCGATAATACTTGGGCGACGCCACTCTACTTTAAGCCATTGTCGCTAGGGGTAGATGTCTCTATTCATTCTTGCACCAAATATATTGCTGGCCACTCTGACAGTTTTTTGGGTGTCATTGTTTGTAATGAAGAAACCTATGCACCGATCCGCAGCCAGTCTCTTAAACTAGGACAATGCGCAGGAGCTGAAGATATTTTTTTTGGGTTGCGTGGCATAAGAACTCTTGGCGTACGTTTGCAGCACCATGCGCAACAGGCTCTTGCAATGGCACAGTGGCTTGCTGATCGACCAGAGATTATAGAGGTCCTTTACCCAGCATTGCCTTCCAGTTCAGATTATAAAATATGGAAGCGTGATTTTACAGGAGCATCAGGATTACTCGGCGTGATTTTAAAACCGGAATACACCCTTGCCTCAGTTGAAGGCATGATTGATTCTCTCAAACTCTTTGGATTAGGACACAGTTGGGGAGGCTTTGAAAGCTTAGCAATTACCAGTGATCCCTCCAGTTACCGCCTGAAAGATTCGTGGACTAAAAAAGGTCATCTTGTTCGATTTCACGTTGGTGTTGAAAATATAAAAGACCTTCAAAACGATATCTCATTAGGCTTGCAACAGCTGAAAGTAGAGTGATAGATGGGATTAAATCTATTTCCCGTCGAGCCATCAGCAAGCAGGATGCCTACGCTTCAAAGTGGTTACCCAGAGGTTTCCAGTAAATGCCGGACTCACTATACATTGGTTCGTCGATCAGCTATGGGTTTCCATTAAAACCATGTCCCTAATTAGGAGCCCCATTATGAACCGTAAAATAAATAGTTTAGTCACGATTTGTCTTTTAACTTGTGGATTTTCAGCCATGAGCCTTGCTGAAGTGAGCACAACGCCCCCTTCGTCGAAGTATCCTTTGCAGCAGAATCCTAAACAAACCTCACCCAAAAAACCTAAGCCTGTCTCTCGCACAGAGACTTGTACAACACGATCGGGTCGATCTCTTTGCCAAGCACTCTATGACCTCTCTGCCGCCTATGGTTGGAACTGTCACGGCAATGCCTGTGAAGTCATTTGGTCCAATCAAATCAATCAAATTCGACAGTTCAATTACACTTATGACCAGATCATGAGGGAGCTATCGCGAAATGCGACTTTTAACATTGATATTGGCCGCCGAGCTCAGTTAATCGCTAGCAATATCTGCGGTACCACGGCCACCGGCGATCCAGGTGATATTGCCAATCTGGCCTTTCATGAAAACCTAGTTTTACCACGCCTGGAGGAGATCCAAAGGCGGACCCCTCACACATCGATCACCACCTGTGAAAAAATAGTGCAATAACATTCGAGTTTTACTTTTTCTAAAATACTAAGACTCACTGAGCACTGTTGAATCAGTGCTCCTTACTAAAGTACCATGGGCATCAGTTGGTTGTTCTTCAGTTGATTCTTCAACGTCATCATTATCATTGGTCAGAAACTCTAGAAGTTTGAAAAAATGTCCTGATAAATAACTTTTATTGATAGAATACCGCGTTTTGAGGCCCTTGATTCTCTTCCTCGTAAAATTTCAGGACCTTCATCCAAAGTCGAAAACTAGACTCTATAAATTGAAGCCATCAAGGGCGAATTCCGATAATTATATTGAGGTTCCTCTATGCCAGATAGTGTTTTCTCCAATTTCCAGTTTATTGCAGTCTTTGCTCTTTTTTCACTCCTGTCGCCGTCTTCCAATGCGGAGACTGCGGATACAGATCCCTATGCCACCATCGAAACCATCGCACTCAAAAATGGACTTAAAGTATTTTTGGCTCCCAGCGATGAAGCAACTCTTACAGAAGTTAGATTGGAAGTTGATGTTGGTTGGGACGCCGAAGCCAAACAAGACTGGGGGGTCTCGCACCTACTAGAACACGTCTTATTTCGGGACAAACAACTCAAAGATGAAATGAGTTATTTGCAACTCATCCGCGAGGCTGGCGGCGAAGCCAATGGTACTACCGAAGCAAGACTCACTAGCTACTACGGCTCCATTCCAGCCAAAAAAGGCGATTGGCTTCTAAAAAACTTTTCTAAAATGATAATCGCGCCAAGCATTACTGATGAGTATGTGGAAAAAGAAAAAGGCACAGTGGAGTTAGAGCGAGGGAAACCTGGTCCCATTACGCAATTGCTTGGTTTTAATCCGCGTGACTACTTCTATCCTAGCTACTTACACACCCCTGATTTTTGGGAAACTGAATTCCATGTTCGTCTGGATCAACCATTTACCGACTCCGAAGAGCAACTCTCCACACAAAGACTCACTCGGTCACAGGTTGAGACGCATTATAAAGATTTTTATTACCCAGCTAACATGCGACTCTTTGTTGCGGGCAAATTCAATCGAGAGAAGATTCTCACTCAAATCAAAACTGAATGGGAGATCATCCCAAATCGCACTGGCAAAACTCTTCCTTTGCCTCCTACTCCAAAATCAAACGGTCATGCCTATCGCCGAGCCACCATTACTTCAGAATCACCGTATATTAGTATTGGCTCTAAATTCACTGATGCAACTCAGGTCAGCACTTTAGTCGCAAAATCTTATGTCGACTACCTTGCTCATCGCCTAATGAAGGAAATCCGCAATCTCAAAGGGCAAACTTATACCGCCAACGGTGATTTTGGTTACTACAAGGGATCGGGATTTGCTCTGATAGGATTTCAAACTCCCAAAGAAAACCTTCGCGAGAATATCAAACTAGTAAAACATTATTTTGCAACCGAAGCACATAGCGGAAACATCACAGATCAGCAAATCCAGGAGGCAAAAGACTTATACCTTTCGCAATTTCATCTGATTGGTCGTGAAGCCAATGATATGATGAGCTTTGCTGAAAGGTACTGGTCCATCCTTCATGAATATGGTGAGTTTAAATCTCCCTATCAGGTTCTTAAAGAACTTCCCAACGAGGACTACAAAGCAGAACTACAAAAAGTGTTTAATCCAAAGTTGAGTTATGAATCTATCTCTGAGCCACCCTACTTCTTCCATTATGATCAATTTGTATTTTTCATGCTCACAGCTCTCTTTACCTTTAGAGCACTTCGTGGGCGACTTCTTAAGGAATTTCATAACGACCGACTTCGCTGGACGCGCAAGGTCCAATACCCTCCTCTTAAATTTATCGAATTAGGTTTGGGAGTTTCAGCCTGGTTCATTTATATACATTTGATCTATCCATACAACCGCCTGTTTCAAAGCGTTGAGTGGCTGGGCTCCACTGTGCTGTTTAGTGAATATTTAAATGACTGTGGAAATATCGTGATTGCCGTATTATGCGCTCAGGGAATAATCTCTTTAGTTCCCCGCAAACTCCTAGTGATGGATACAAACCTAATTATCAAATCTATTTCCTACTATTCCAAAAGCATTCCATTTGAGCAAATTGCAGCGATTGAAAACCTTAGTTTCTTCAAGAGTGTCTTAAATTTCTCATACCTCTTGAGAATCAAATTTCGCTTTTTCTATTTCAATCCTATGTTTTGGAAACGAGGCCTCTATATTCAACTTAAAAGTGGCGAGGCCTATTTTATCAGTGTCACCTCACCCCACAAGGCCTGTGAAGAGCTGAAGCGTTTGATGGGTGCCATGCCCGTTGAAGGTCAAAAAGCAAATACCGAACCATCTAACGTGGCATAGATTCGCATTTATTAAAACTTCATAATCCGTGACAAAAAGAGCCGTTTAGATGTTAACTTTATTCTCTGGAACTCGCTCCATTGGCTATTAAATAGAGTCTATTTGAACCCTCGAGTAAATATTTCTAGTTGAGTGCATGCACTTGGCACTCAATAAATGGCATGAACAGTGCATTTGTGGCCTCGGGTTCGGAGAATAATAAAATGCACACTTTAGCGGTTCGCCTAATTGGGCTGATATTTATATTCATGTCTTTGGTTGCTGGTGCTGCCAATGAAGCCTGCCCAAATTATCTTCGTAACTTACCAACTCGTCATTTAGGTTCCTACAGCCTGTGTGCCATCTATATCAAATATCACCAACTCTCGAACCAATGGCAACAACTCCATCAAACAGATCCAAACCGGATCGTCGCAATCCTTGCTCCTCGTTTTATCAACGCCAGTGACTGGGCCAGTGCTAATAAAGAAGGACTATTTAATCCACGCACTCTTTATCAACCACAACCTCGTACCTGGGATCGATGGGAAGCCGCGGCTGATATTATTCTTCGTGAGGCGCAACGGAATGCCAGCAGAAAATCAGTGCGTGGGATCTCTACTTTTTTTCTGCGAAGCGTGCACTCCCAAGCCTTACTCGGACTTTCATCTGCTGCGGGAGCCCTTCGCACCAGAAATGAAGTTGGGGTCATCCTCGATCGAAAGAAGGGTTTAACAGATGAACAAATTTTAAACCTTCTGGCCTTTAACACTATGCCTTCAGGCATTCGGCCTCCTATTGAGCCGCTTTTAAAGTGGAGAACAACAATTTGCTGGAACGACCAAACCCCTGAAATCATCGCCAAAATAAATGCCAATATTGACAATCACAAAACTTGGTATGACCCATCAGACTGGCCAGCACCGATTGCCGAGCAATCCTTTTTCAATACACAAATTGTTCACAAACAATGTGGCATAATCAGTTACCCCAAGGCTGGAAAGATTGACAAAGAGTTAGTACGTTGGTCTCAGACTTTGCAAACTCACACCGCCACTTGGTTCTCCGGGGATTTTAAAGAAGATCCCATTTTAACGATAGGAAAAGCCCAAAATTGGCTCGTCAAAATCCATCCCTTCACTGATGGCAATGGAAGAATCAGTCGACTCATAATGGATCTATTAGCACAAAGTCTCGAACTCCCCACACCGATTCTCTCCGATATGGATAGTGATCTCTACCTTTCTGACTTTGAGTGGGCTAATGAAGTTGGGAGGGGTATGCTACGCCATCTTGAAATCTTAGAAAGTTGCATCACCAATTCTAAAAATCCACAGTGCCTTACACTATCCCGTTTTCAAGGAGTCACCCCATGATTGTTAAATGTCTTATACTTATAACGATGAGTTTAAGTAGTGCGCTTTCCCAAGCTGATGACACACATCTCTGGGAGGGAACGGACATAGTTCCACTGATCTCTTATTTTCAAACTCAAGTGCGAGTCATGAAGCAGTCTATCTATGTCCATCATTGGAGTCACAGTGGCCTCGGAGGTGAAGGAGAAGCATACCTAAACGCGGCTCAGCGCATGAGCCAATCTTTCTGGAGTCATTACGGCGAACCCGGTGGGGTTCAAAATATGTATGGCTATGGACTCTACGCGGCTATGGATCCCGTTGCTACCAACGGTTTTGGTTTGACCGAACCGTGGTCTCTTTTAGAACTGAAAATCCCTGAAGGCCTCAAAGTGCTTGATCTAACTCTACAGGTCACGCCGATGCAGGCGGACCAAAAAAACGCAATCGAAGCCATCCAAACAAAATTTAGTTGCCCCACTTTCGAGAACATCAACGATTTATTTGTAAATGGAGGCAAAAGCCTCGCGCCAAACTGCCAGAATCTCATTCGACATATCTTTAAAGATGTTCTCCCTATAGGTGGTTTCTTTTATGACTATGATCAGTCAGACTTTAGGGCGTGTACCAAAGCGGGTGATCTCGCTAATCGAGCCATTGTTGTGACTGACCCCAGTTGGTTGAAAGGTGAGTATGTAAAGTTCTTTAACAAACAGTCCTTGCATGCCAAAAACGATCGCATCCGTATCCAGACACTTTTTCTTGAAGAACGAAAATCGCAAGTTCACCTCAGCTCAGAGGGCAAGTCACTCATCGTTCAATTTCTTACAAAGAATCCACAAAAACACTTTGTAGGTTCACGATCAGTATGTGCCCTTGAAACTTGTGGTGTCTCAGTTCGTTTTTGTGATGTCAAAAATATTTGCGATGAACTTGAGGTCGGCGCTTACCCTCGACCAGGTGGACCAACTATCACCAATACGGAAGCTCTAAAGACAGATCGCAGAGGCCTGCTCTGGTCGGATCTCGAAGGAGCCCCCAAATTTCCGACGACAACAGAATGGCTTCATGATTATACTTTTGGCTGTTCTGGTCGACTCCCCTACAGTGAACCCAACCAAAATTAACAATCGTAAGAGGACAAGAGATGAATTCACTTTCAACACTCATTAAGAAATTGTTCAAGTATTCCCCGAATCTTTTGGGAGCTTGTGCTTGCTTGGTTTTAATTTCGTGTTCGGACACCTCTGAAAAGCCAACAAACAAACTCACCATTTCAGCTTCTAAGATCAATAATAATCCCAACTTGACACCAGCAGAAAAAGCCGAAGAACTCGCCAAGGGCGCAGAGCAACTTTTGACCGCCGAGGGTTTTCCTCAAGCAAACAGTCTCGCTCGGAAGGCACTCAAACAGGACCCGCAAAACCTCCGGGCTGGATTTATTAAGGCCCTCACCGATCCAGTGATATTGCTCAAGGGCTATCTGATCCGCTTCAAACCCTTAGCGCCCAATCAAGATCTTTATGAAAAAGAGCTCGGCGAGAAACGCGAATTGGCCAAGACCTCTCCCCTGGAGCGGTTCTTTCTCGATGGCAAACCTGAGTTTAAAACCGAAGCTCAGGCTCAAGTGTTTTTTGATCAACTCTTCACTTCCATCGAGCAATTAAGAATTTTTGCCCGAGATCACAAAGACGCCGAATTAACCATCAAGGCTAACTCCTTAATTTCTATCAATCTCAACCAGGTCTATGCTGAATCTTGCGAACTCATAGAAACACCAAACTATGAATACGTAGTCACTTGTCCTGACAACCGCATTCGAGAAGAGGTTGCCCTCAATCACGCTGACTTCGAATTCCTACAGCATGCCGCTGCCTATGGACTATTTACACTATCACTCCTAAACTCCTATGACCTCACGGGCCTACACCAAATGGGAAAGCTAAAAGAGGCTAAGCCTGAAATGAAACCGCAGCAAATTTATAATAAATTAATGAAAAATCCTAAATTTGGAATTTTAAGAAAACATCAAGGGCTCTCAAGGATTAAAGATCTCACTTTAGATATATTTGCCGGTCTACAATGGGCTATGGATAACTATTCGAGCCTTTGTCCGATGGGAGAGTCTAATGCCCAAAATCGTATGGGGATGTTGTTTTATGCAGGCCTTTGCGTGCCAAAGTCCACCGCCCCCTATGTCCAGCAGGGTATCGACTTTGTGATCGGAAAACCAATGGAGGCCACATTCACCCATGGCACTGAAACTCACATAGTCCTAGTGAATTACATGAGCCTTATCAATCAACCCCTACCTGATTTGCGCAACCTGGGACCCCTCAAGTTTAATAACTGCGGCAATATCATTGGCGCTGGAGATCCATCCCTGGGCGGGACCTTTCCCAATAAAGATGCCAATGAGAAGCTTCCATTGATCCAACCTCAGTGCAACGAATGAGGAAAGGCTTAACTTTACTCTTCCTTTTCTTTTGGCTCAGTGAGGGGCACAGCAGCGCCACCCCCTCCCTCGTGCAATTTCAACTCCAGCAATGCAAATCAAACAAAAAATGTTTTCGTATCGTCGCTCCCAAGGCAAATCTTTCGGTCGCCGGTACGACAATCACCGCGGAAAAATCATTGTTAAGCATTTATAGAAATGCCAGCGATCAACATCCAACACAATACCGCTGCGACAGTCTCACCTTATGGTCGCAATCCCAAAATATCCTTTGTGATAATCGTCCTTCAAAAATAGAACCGACTCTTGTTTTTGACGATCATCTTTTGGCCATTCAATACAACTAGTGTTTGAGGGCACCAGAATAGGAGAAACTCGCGCAATAGGGTTTAATGGCCTCCGCCTTAATTTCTGGCGACATCTAACTGTAATTCCCATGCTCGTCGAAAATTTAAAGAATCATCTGAAAACGTATTAGCCTCGGATGATGCCGCCAACAATGGGCTACGAACTAACTAAAAATGGCATTACCGTTGCCACTGAATGGCCATATCCCGTTTAAACCAGGTGATTTGCCGTTTTGCCAGTTGTCGGGTGCTGATCAAAATCTTTTCTTCAAGTTCAGATAAACTGGAGACTTCACCACGCAGGTAGTCCTGAACCTCATGATAACCAACACTGGCCATTGGAGCCCAGGCGGCTAAACCCATTTTATTAAGGACTTCAACTTCTTCAATAAGGCCACTCGCCAACATTTTTTTGACTCTCAGATAAATACGTTCGTGCAGTTCCGATCGTTCTCTCCAGACACCAATTTTTGCAAGCGGATACGGAAATACGGTTGTGGCGGATTGCTTCTCTTGTTTGAGTTCGCTGGGTTTGCGCCCTGTGCTGCGAATAATTTCGAGAGCGCGAATAATGCGATATTGATCATTAGCATGGATTTTTTCCGTACTCACAGGATCAAATTGTTTTAATTCGCAGTACAATTTCTCGAGTCCCTCTCCTGTCGCGCCCAGCAAACGTAAACTCTCGGATATTTCTGACTCTACTTTAGCGACTGTATACATCCCCTTCTCAATGGCCTGAAAATAAAATCCCGTTCCACCAACGACAAAAACGTCCTCTACACCTTGAACCTCTAGTTCTGTCATTTGCGCAAAAAAATCTCGGCAATAGTCCCCAGCCGTATATTCATTGGGAGGCAACACATGACCATAGAGATAGTGGGGAACTTTTTCGAGATCAGCTTGAGATGGTTTCGCGGCCCCGATTTGCACGTGCGAATAAACTTGGACGCTATCACAGTTTACAATCACACCCTGACGTTCGTCGGCTAAGGTTAGCGCGAGATCTGATTTTCCGGAAGCGGTGGCTCCTACAACAAAAGTCACTTTCATGATAAAAACACCTTGTGTTTATAAACGGCGACCAAAATCTTTTTCAAGCTCGGGCCAAGAATAAGTGACACTCACTGGGCGACCATGGGGACAAAATGAAGAGAGAGGATGTTCATCCATTTCTTCCAACAAACGCACCATTTCTGGAACTGATAAACTCTGTCCCGCCCGCAGAACCGAATGACATGCCATACGGGCGCAGATTTCCCCAATGGCCTTTTCCATTACATCAGAATCACCCCACTCCAACATTTCGGTGGCAAAGCGTTCAATCTCCTCCACCAGCACCCGATCTTTGAGCATCGCTGGGGCCGACTTAATGCCAACCGTAATTGGACCAAGTTCCTCGAGTTCGATACCAATTTTTGCAAACTCCGCAACTCGAGGCCTCAACGCCTCCATCTTTTCTTCGTTGAGATCCACAGACAACGGAAACAGGAAGTTTTGCACTTCAATGCTGCCACCCTTCCAGGCCTTCATTAAACGCTCAAAAGCCACACGCTCATGAGCCGCATGTTGATCAATCAACACCAAGCCTTTTTCACTTTGGCAAACTACATAAGTGAGGCTCGCCTGACCAATGACCTGCAGGAGACTCCAATGTCGAATCAATGGCTCTTTCGACAGGGCTGCCGACCTTCCCAGAGAAGTTGTTGCTTGCGAAGCCGTCGCCTGAGACTCTGTCTTTGAATCTTTAGTTGCCAGGGGTTCCTTAATCCCATCCTTCTCGGACTCTGTTTCGATAAACGAAAAGTCGCGCATGGCTCCCAGTGCTTCTAACTTTGATAAGGTCAACATTGAACTGGCTGTGTTCTGAGGTTGGCGTTCGACGGTTTGAGAAAATTCATTTTTAGTTCGGAACTGCGTGGTCTTAAAGGCTTCATCGGCAAATTCTAAATTCACCGGAGCTGCTGAAATTTCGCGAGTAACAGTTTGATCCTGATAACCAACACCTATCGAAGTTTCGGGGTTTTGCTTAAGCCACGGCGCTTGCTCCAACACGCTGCGGATAGATCCTTGAACGGATCGAAATGCCTCCTGAGGATTAACAAACTTCACCTGCGACTTGGTCGGATGAATATTGACATCAATATCAGAGGGATCGGTTTCCAAAAAACAAACAGCATAAGGATACTCTCCCGTCATTAAAAGATTTCGGTAGGCCTCCATCACTGCGGCTTGCAAGGAGCGATCTTGAACATATCGATTTTGGGCGAAAAACCAAAGGCTCTTTGAGACGCGACTGACCTGATGAGGATCACTGAAAAAAGCACGGGTTTTTATCCGGCCTCGAACAGCCGTTCCCTCGTAAATTGGCCTAACATCAAGAACAGTTTCTATTCGATCTTTTTGCGACTCCGTCTTGGGCCAATAGAAAATAAGTTTTCCATCCTGAAGAACGCGAAACTCAGCCTGAGGATTGGCAAGGCCCAAAGCTTTTAATACTTGCTTGATTTGTCCAGATTCTGCGGCATCACCCTTCATGAACTTCAAACGTGCGGGAACATTTTGAAACAAATCCTCCACAATCACGGTGGAGCCTCGCGAACGACTGACTGGTTCCAAGGATGACAACGAACCAAAGGTACTTGTTAAGCGATAACCACTTCCCGATTGATCTTCAGAGGAAAAAATGGTGACTTTGCTCACTGACGAAATTGAGGCCAATGCTTCGCCGCGAAATCCAAAACTCGCAAGACTCCATAAATCTTGGGAGACCCTGATTTTGCTGGTGGCAAATCTCAAAAAGGCCTTGGGCATGTCCTGAGCACTAATACCTGAACCATTATCAGTGACTTTAACAAAGCGTCCCCCTTGAGAAAAATCCACGGTAACTTCCGTAGCGCCGGCATCCAAACTATTTTCGACAAGTTCCTTCACCATATGGGAAGGACGTTCAACAACTTCGCCAGCGGCAATCTGATCGACAACTTCGGAGGATAATATTTCTATAGCCATAATAAATGAGCTAACAGAACTAAACCCCGGTAGTCAAATTGTATCACTTTGGAACGTTTTCAAAATGAATCCAAATCCGTTTAGGCTTAACCTTGAACATTAACCCACTTTAGTTTTAGAATTTTTGACCGAAGCGGCAAGCTGCAGAACATGATTAATCTTGTCACTCAGAAAGATTAACTCATCACCTTTCCGCAAAAACACACGAGTATCTGTTTTTCCTTCTATAAATTGATCCAAAACCTTATTGATTTGATAAATGGGACCCGCAATTCGATGGGAAAAAATCACTGAAAACCCCAACATCAAAATTGAGAAAGCCATGCAAATTAATAGTAAATACCCGAAACTCAAAGTTAGATTACTCAATATTTCCGTCTTTGCATCAGGCAATAATTGAGCCTTTTCCAGAATACGCGAGAATTGCCGGTCGATCAAATAGTAAAACGCCCAACTTGCAATTGCCACTGTACCAATGGAGGCAAAAAAAGCCAGACCAATAATTTTAAACTGAAATCGCGGAAACAGAATCAGTGCATATTTCTTACGACTGTAGCCTTGATATTCGTTTTCATATTCCATTCTTTACCCCCAGTTTGTTCCAAAGCCTTATTGCTCTCCTGAATTTTTGCCTTTTTCCGATTCGTAAATATCCGGCACCTCACCGATGAGACGTAGACTCAACCATCCGCCGCAAGGATGATGTTGACAACAATACTCTGCCTTTTCAACTTTTAATGCGTTGGTATCTTTGGCGGTATCCGGTGGTGGTAGTTTATACGATCCATTTCCAATGTTAAATTCAATTTTACTCTGATCCTTCCCTTTAAATCGAACTAGCCTTAAGGCTGAACTCTTGTCAGCGCTTTCGCATTCAAAATAATCCAACGGTTCTTCCGTACTGAACAGTGTCCTTTCGATATCGGGATAATTCTCGCGCGCCAACTCTCTATGTTTTTGGACTGTTGCCGCCCCATCAACGTCCGAGGTAGGATTCAGATGGTGGGCAAACTTTCCCCAAAGCCAGAAGATCCCCAGAAATCCAACAAATGAAAACAACGTCACCAATAAGATTTTTTTCACTAAAGATGATTGGCGATCAGCCTCTTTCTTCAACTTGGCTTCCCACTCAATTTGTTGTTCAGGCGTCACGAACTGGGCGCGAGCTTCAGGAAAAGTCACCTGCCAAAGAAACGAAGTGCGTTTGATCTTTGAAAACTTTTTTTTATTTTTACTTTTTGAAAAGTAGTCTCCGACTTTACTTTTTGGAAAAAACTCCGAAACCTGCTTGCCATCATAAGTTACAATACTAGGGGCTACTGCCAAAATCCAAATGGATGTAGGCCCGCCTTTGAACTTCACATTGAGCTTATGCTCCCTAGCAATAAAATCCACATGGACCGGCTTAGTTTTTTCCAATCCCTCTTCCTGCACCAGCTTTTTCAGGAGCGCCTTTTCTGCTTTGGTGGCATTAAGATTATCAACAATCTGACTGTAATCTTTAGCTTGATTCCACAGTTCAACGCCTTCAAAGATTTTTTTTTCAAGTTCTAAACGAAAAGTCGCCAATGAACTCAACCGGGAGAAGCCTTCATTCAGGAATAGTATTTGACTAAGAATAAGTGCAATAATCTTCACTGAATATATGATGCCTGAGTCAGCGCCCTATGACAACTAAGCCTAGCTCAAAGTCGAGAGTTAAAAGTAACAATGGCTGACTATCAATGGGCTCGCAAAAGGTCAGGAATTTTCTGCGATAGTAACTTTCTAATCGGAAACACCGAAGCAATAATACAAGTGACCATCGGCAAGACCATGGCACTTACAAAATGCCAATAGTTCATATCTAGAAAGACTCGGTACTGACGAGTGATCCCTGGACCAGGCGGCATGGGTATTCCTGATGCCAGTATCGTTTTATTGAGAGCCACTGCGATCACTAATCCAAGCACACCACCAATGATTCCCATAAAAGCATTTTCAAGCAGTAAGATACGCCACAAACGACTCACCTTTTCACCATTGGCCCGTAGTGCGCCAATTTCACCACCGCGCTCAAGAAGTCCAACTGCCACCGTATTAAAAATACCCAAACCAACGATTAACAAAATGATCGAACGAATAAATTTAAACTGGGCTTCGAGGAAATCCACTGAGTTTTGATAATAAACCTTATCTAAAATCTCGAATCGAACAGGTTGCAGTTTAGGCATTTTCGCTTCGATATCTTTCTGCAACTGATCCCAATGCTCCACTCCGGGAGTCTGAATCGAAAACAACTCGATCTGTTGGGTGTTTAATAAATGCTGAGCTGTCTTTAAGTGAAGACGATAGTATTGGTCATCAACCGCCTTAATGCCCATATGAAAAATACCCGCCACACGCACATCAACGCCGTTGATCTGCCCTTGAATGGTCTGAGTTAATAAAGTGATAGTGTCACCAACTTTTGCGTCGAGGCTTTTTGCCAAGCCACGGCCCAAAATCACTTCATCTTCGCCATGAAAACTTCCGCCCGATTCGAAATTTAGTTTATTAAAGAAATCATTTTCGCGATCAGGAAGAATCCCTTCGCCTTTTCCGGCAAGATTGATTCCGCCCTTAACCACAAAGCTATAGAAGGAAAGTCGCGGGAAAAGCTCTAAAACACCAGGAATTTGTTTAAGTTGTTTTTCCATTTCGTCGGGATTATCAATCCAATGTTCCCAGGGTTTTTCAAAAACTCGACCATAGTAGCCCTGGCTAAAAACCTGCCCATAGCCATAATAACCATGAATGGTATTATCACGATACTGATTCATAATACCCGTATTAAATCCCTGGAACACCAACAAACCAGCAGCACCAAAGGCGACCGTCACAAGACTCGCAAAAGTTCGACGTCGGTTACGAAATAAGTTTCTCCAGGCAATTTTCAAAAGATGTTTCACTTCACACCTCCCTTTTTCACTCGACCACTATGAAGTTCATAAACCATTTCGGCATAACTCACCAAATGCGGATCATGAGTGGAAAACAAAAAACTCGTATTATGGGTGCGTTGAAGTTCTTTGAAGGCTTCAATCGTGCGCGTCGCGGTCTCAGCGTCAAGGTTTGCAGTGGGCTCATCGGCCAAGACTACTTTAGGAGCCTTCGCTAGCGCCCGCGCAATAGCCACTCTCTGGCGCTGACCACCAGATAGCTGCGCTGGATATTTATCAAAATGATCTTTCAAACCTAAAACATCCAAGACTTCTTTGGATCTCGCGAGGGCTTTGGATTCAGAATCAAAAACTTGATGCGCAAAATAGCTGGTGTTCTCTAAAACACTGAGCGTGGGGATCAAATAAAAAGACTGAAAAACAAAACCTATTTTATGAAGGCGAATTTCTTCGGCGTGTCTTTCGGAAAGCACTTTGGTATCAGTGCCATCAAAAATGAATTGACCCGAATCTGGCCGATCAATCAATCCGAGTAAGTTCAGCAAAGTCGTTTTGCCGGTACCACTCGGACCAACAAAACAGGCAAAGGCACCGGCAGGAATATCAAGGTCAATTCCCTGCAAAACGTTAACCCTCTGGCCATTCCAGGGGTAAGAGTAAGTCACTCCATCCAACTTAAATAAACTACTCATTTTGTACCTTCTCTTTTTGTGAGGGCCTCAGCAATATCTCTTAATCGGAAAAAGGTGGTTAAAAAACTTCCCAAAAGGATGATGATTAAAATTCCCAATAAGGAAAATCCCGCTTCTCCCCGAAGTGACAGCTCCACGATGTTTAAAACAACACCAATATTTAATAGAGCCATGCGATGTTGTTTTGCCATCGGACCCCGAAAACTTTGTGGCAGTGCTAGACTTCCGCTAAGAACGCGAACATATGCCGTACTAAGCGCCGCCAATGCCGCAGTCATTCCTAGAATGGCTCCATACATATAACCAATTCGACTAAGGCCAACGCCCACTGCGACTAATAAAAGAGTATCAGAAACTCGATCAGGAACTTCATTGTACAAATCACCCACTGGCGTTTTCTTTCCGCCTTCAATCGCCACAAGACCATCCAGAAGATTGCAGATCAAGCGTCCTTGAATTCCTATGAGGGCCAGCAATCCATGGATAAAGGCATCTATGAAGTTTATTGAGAGCGCCAGACGATATATGCCTATTGCACCAAGCGCGGCAAAGGCAATGCTCATCACTGAAATTTGATTAGGAGTCACGCCATAGTTAGAGAGTTTCTGAGCGGCCCTCTGAAATAAACCAACTTTTCGTGAGGCGACTTCGCGTCGATTCAATATTTCCATTTTATTTTAGCCCTCTCATTTCATCGCGTAAGCGATCAGAGAAATGCCGGCAATCATGACGGCTAGACCAACCAGGGCAATTCCGCTGGCTGGTTCACGGTTTACATAAACACCGATCATATATCCCCAAACAAAGGTTGTGGCATAAAAGGGATAAACAACAGAGATTCGACCGCCCGCCTGATACGCTTTCACGAACAACAACATCACTAACCCAAAGGAAAGAATGCCGAGGTGAATATTATAGTTTTTCCAAAGGGGAACGGTCTTTAAAAGTTGACTGCCGCGCTGATAAAAAAACTGACCAACCGCACCTAAAAGCGCGGCAATTAGATTTAAAATAATGGGATACCCCTGTCCGTTCATGAGACCACCACAAAAAGAGCGTGAAGCGTTAAAAGAAACATGGGGGCGGTGAAAATCAAACTGTCAATTCGATCCAACAAACCGCCATGGCCAGGTATCAAATCGCTGAAATCTTTAATACCATTGGACCGCTTTACTGCAGAAAGGAACAAATCTCCCAAAATACCACTGAGTCCAATCATCACCCCAATAACAAAACCATCAAGCCATGAGGTTGCAAAAAAGGCATGAAGTAATAAACTGGCCAGGGTTGCCGTACCAAGAATTCCCGCGACAAAACCAGCTTCCGTTTTGTTGGGACTTAAATGCGGAACAATTTTTCTCTTACCAAAGGACTTTCCGCCGATAAACTGAAACACATCATTAAGACTCGTAAGAATTATCAGAATCAAAAGGGCCGCTACCCCTGATCCCTCTTGTTTCCAAAGACGATCTCCTAAGAAGACCAACTGGGCTACACTGCTCAGAGCAACGACCAAAGTAAAGATTCCGAAACCACCCGCAATGGTTAAAGGAATGCTTTCCCGTTTTTTACTTTGCAGCAACAGAACCACAGAAATCATTAATTGAAAGACCACCGCAAACATATAGGCCAAAGTGACAGATGGTGATAGGAGCAGGAGGTAAAAAACAACAGTACCAAATCCGTAAAAAACCCTAATCGTTGTTTTATTGGCTGGACACAACTGGGAGATCCCCAAGTATTCAGACACTCCATAAAGGCTAATGACGAGGAACAACGCCCAGATCCCCCACTTTCCTGCCAAGGAAGCAATGGAAAGCACCGTAAAAATCAGCCACCAGCCTTTTACAATCGTGAGAATCTTGTTTAAAAGCTCGTGTTTTGGTTTTTGGCGTTTCACCAAAAACAAAATGCCAGTCACCACGGTTAATAAAATTAAAATGGCAAATAAAATTTGTTGGACCGACGCCATACCACTCCTCAAGTTACTCAGATTCCGCTGGGAAAATCCAATGAGTGGTACGCGTGCAAACTTCATTCCTAAATCATATCGTTTTAAATGTGGTGGCTTCCAAAAGGCCTTTAGAAAAGGCCACTTTTCATGCTATAGGTGACACTATTGGGAACTTCAAAAAAAAATAGCCCTAAAAAAATAGCCCTGACTTTAAATACACCAATTTCTGTATTCAACCTTCTGACCAACAAGCTTTGAGACCCAATCCCATTATCTGCACTTAAATCAAACTTCAGAATCTATCTTTAACTTTCGAATCAACTCTCTATTTCCTACCAACCAAATTATATCCTGCTTTTGTAGAACCATTGAAGAATCGGGAGATAAATATCGCTCACTCCCACGTTCGATTCCTACAATTATCCCGTCGACCATTTCCCTGATCCCGCATTCACGAATCCTTTTATTAATGAATGGGTCTTTTGCATTCAGTAAGAGAGTCTCCAGTCCGAATTTACCCTCTAACGGGGGAAGATCCGCTCCTGATTGAAATTCTATTTCCTTCTGAGCAGATAGAATTTGCTCATCGGTTCCAATGATATAAATACGGTCCCCTGGAAAAAGTAAATCTCCCTTTTTCGGTGCAAAGATTCTTTTTTCACCCCGTTCGATCATCGCCACTGTGATTCCAAACCTCTCTTTCAATCGGCTTTCTTGAAGTGCTTTCCCAATTAACGGAGAGTTTGGAGAAAGGACGAAGTCAGAGAGTGTGGCATTCCATGGAGCCAACTGAGGAATTTGAGACGCTATCTTGATTTCTGTTCTTTCGCTTTCAGAAAGATGCAAAAGAAATCGGTTTTCGATCTTTTTATAAAAGGGAGCTGAGATAGGACTAAAAAAGAAAATAACCAAAGAGGAAATTGCTAAAATGACAACTCCCGACACCGCTACCATTGATATAAATTGACTCACAATAAACCCAATCAGAGTGAACCCAATCAAAAACCTTACAATCGAAATCCCCATCTGCAGTTGACTCAGCCTTTCAACGCACTCCGCACCGTACTTAGAGGAAATTTCGGGAGTACCAAGAAAAATAGTCCATAAAAAAGGAGCTGAAACAAGAATCGCCGCAAAACAAACAACATAGTTTAAAACATCCCCATCAAATGGACTCTTTGGGAGAAAATTAAGTAATCGCGCCATGCCAAGACTGATAGCAATGATTATCACGGCATTTGAGAATATCTTTAAACCATACTCCTTCCAAATGAGTGACACAATGCCCTGTTCTGAACTTAAAGCCATGATTTTTTCATAGCGATCTAAACTCATTTTAATGGCTGGTGGTATTTTTTTCTCTAGCCATGCAGAACTCCTATCTGACGATTTAATCAGATAAGGAGTGGTAAATGTGGTTAATGCGGACACCATCACGGCGACGGGATACAAGAATTCGCTGGTGACTTTTAGATTCATACCAAGAGTGGCAATGATAAATGAAAACTCACCAATCTGAGCCAGACTCATTCCAGACTGCATGGAGCTTCTGACATTAACCCCAGACACTAAGGCTCCCAAAGTGGTACTCAGCCACTTTCCAATAATGGTTACGCCTGTTATAAATAAAATCACTTGAAAGTGATCGGAAAGAACATCTATATTGATGAGCATTCCAACAGAAACGAAAAAAATTGCTGAAAATAACTCTTTAACAGGCGATAGGAGTTTTTCAATACGGCGAGCAATCGGTGTTTCTGCCAAGATAGACCCCATGACAAAGGCTCCAAGGGCCGGAGAAAATCCCGCATAGCTCGCTACAATCACCATCATTAAACACATCCCGATGGAAACGATAAGAACTGTTTCATCCGAAAAAACGTCTTGAAACATTTTTAAGAAAATAGGAATCAAGTAAATTCCCAACAAAAACCAAAGCACTAAGAAGAAAATCAGTTTTAACGACGAAAAAAGAAGGTCCACTCCTGAAAAAGTTTGAGTCACGGCTACTGAAGAAAGAAGTACGAGGAGTAAAATCGCAATCAGATCCTCAACAATCAAAACTCCAAATACCAGTGAAACAAATTTCTTTCCTTTAAGGTTTAGTTCATCGAAAGCTCGAACAATAATTGTGGTCGATGAAATCGAAAGAATGCCCCCTAAAAAGAGACTGTCCATTTTCGACCAACCTAAGATTTGTCCAGTTAGATATCCAACCCCTAGCATGGCGAGAATCTCAAAGGTTGCTGTTATTGACGCGGCTTTACCGACTTTGGAGAGTTTTTTAAAACTAAATTCTAATCCCAGCCCAAAGAGCATAAAGATGACGCCGATCTCAGCCCAAATCGAAATGATTGTTCTGTCTTTGACTGTCGGAAAAAACTTAAAATGAGGTCCAATGATAAACCCAGCGATCAGGTAACCCAGGACCAGCGGCTGTTTTAGTTTTTTGAACACTAACGCCACCACCGCCGCAGACATTAAAATAAGTGCTAGATCTTCGATGAGCTGCGGTAAATGAATCATCTGTCTTTCCTTTCACCTTCTCTTTAAGGATGAAGCCGATCTGAAAAATCTGTTTTACTCAACATTTTTGAAGCGGAGATCTGTGGCTGGATTTTATAAATAAAATTTAATGTAGAAACTTGAGGTTCTGCAACGATATTGAAAGCCAATGTAGGTAAAGAGATAATGACATTTAAAACCACGCATTGATTATACTATGGCTATTGAAAGAAGGGGTCAAATCATTTACTTTTACCAATAACTTTTAATATCTCAAATATTTAGGATTCTAATTATATTGAGATTTTTTTCTAAGAATTAGAATCCAAAGGGCCGAGTGCTTAACTTTATCGCACGACAAGGCTACTCAATGAGAACTTAAAGTAAGGTGAATTACTAATTGGGTCCATCAAGCGATACCACGAATTATCTTTGTAAACGGTCAATACAACTTCTTGTCGGTATTCATAGTTTCCTAGAGCACCCTCACTAGAGATCGGCATTAGCGATGTAGTGGTTCCGAATGAATCAATCCCAATCCATTGCCCCGTAAAATTAGATCCGTTCCACTGAAGCCGAATATAAGCTGAAAGTTCAAGCTCCCACCCTTCATTTGGAGCAGCATTGCGCGGGCGACGGAAGTTATAAACTTTTGCATCGACTCGATCCCGAGGTGTCAAACCACTTTGGTTTTCATGCACGTTAATCCAAAGATTATCGACAAGGTCATAGCGTTGATGAAGTGATGGTTCATAGATCCCGCCGACAAACTGGCTATCGATAATGATTGCGGCACCATCCTGACTCTTTAAGTGAACATGATACCATTGATCGTTGGCCATAAGGTCGTGACTACAAAAAACGACTGTCAATGCTAAAACCAAATTCAATAAAAAACGATTTGCAAACATGGAACTCCTCAACATCAAAATCTGTGTACAACAAGTCCAATGTCCTAACCGATGAGCGGAAAAAAGGCTAATAAAAAATAGGTGTTAATAACTACAAGACGCCACTTCGTCTTGCGCCCACTTACACTCTTGTTTCGCAGTGCCTTTGAGTTCAGTGGTATCGCCCCATTGGCCATTGGCAAGGCATTTTTGTCGAATGCACTGAACCTTGGCAGATTCTGGATGACATTCTTTTTTCCCTACGGGATTGTTGCGGCAACGCCACACACATTCGGCATACTTTGCGAATGGCGCTGAGCAAATTTGTCCTGGCTTGGGTTTTGGTTTCTCTTTTTTTACCACAGGCCGCAACTTGATATCAAACATTTGATCTATTTCTTTGAGCTTATCATCGGAGAGTTTGTCGGGACCAGACACAGTGCCACGAATGGACTTACGACCTTTAAGTAAGACGTCATAGGCCGGCCCGCCAGCTTCAGGAACTCCCACGAATTGGCCTCGCTCCCCCTTTTGAACATTCAAAACTTCTTCACGATAGAGCCCTTGAATCAGAGCCTGCCCTGCCAGAACTTGGACCATAGCTATAGCTTTATCACTCCAATATTGAACAACGAAATCACCTCCATTTAAAGTCATAGTTCCTACTGGAGTCTCCACCTTGAAGGATTCAATTTTTTGGCCACGAATACGAAATTCGCCTTTTGCTAACTGTAAGCGGTTTTCCGTAAAACTCATTTTGGTATTTGCCAACAAATCAAAACCATTTCCATCTTTGGTGAACTTTATGTTCCCTTCACTGACGGTAATTTCTCGAAGGTTCTCGCCTTCGCTAACGACGGTCACATCATTCGATTTTTGCAAAATTTGAAAACCCCAGGCAAAAGATAAAGAAACAAAAAAACCAATTACGCTACTCATAGCTCTATGCTGCATGATAAGATTTTTGAGTGCTAGCATTTTTAAGAATAAAACATATTTGCGAATAGATTTTGTTTGGAGGCATGGCGCACCCGCCCAATATCGGCTTCTTTGATTGTCTTCATGAGCACTTCAGGATCTAATCGGGACCCCAAAAATGGAAAGGACTATTTTATGAAAGCACTAAGACCATGGTTCTTGGCGATTCCACTCCTAATTTCACAGTTTGCGAAAGCACAGACACAGGAAGATTTTACGGCGTTGAGTTCTGTTGCAATTGAAAACTCCACGTCCGCTGGTATGAATACCATTGATGAAATGCGCCTTGGCCAATTAAAGAAGACATGGATCAAGGGTTTTGGTGCCTTATTAAACTTTGCCGTTAAAAATCTTCAGGACAAAGGCCATCATCAGTTGGCGAGCCAAATTCTAAACGATTGGCAATACTACTCTCAGACCCTGAGTGGAGATTTTACACCTTGGGATCTTGGTGATCACCGACCCGTGAGTGAATGGCTCACTTGGTTTTACGTTCAACTCGAATCAACTCTTACGAAACCATTTTGTGAGTTTTTCTTTCTTGATGATATTAAAGCCTTCAACTACGGTTATATAGTAAGTTTCAATCCCAATGGCGACCCTATCACTAAAGAAACTTGGAATCGCCAAGAATACCAGAAACACTTTGTGCCATTTGCAACGGCTTCTTTTTACTGGGCGTCTTATGTGGCTTGTTCTGTTGCGGCCCCATTCCCTGCCTCATTGGGTTGTTCTATTGCCCTCAGAGCTCCTCGTTATGTCGTAAAACGTTGGGTGGCTCCGCCAGTCGGGGTCGAAGTTTATGCTCAGGCCAAAAAGAAAAAAATAAAAAAAGTCTAATTAATGAATGAATAAATAAGTATTTTTTGTTTATTTTTTCGCTATTGGGTTTTGTTTTGATGTCATGCACCCCAAAACAAAACCCTTTGGGCTCCTCTGATAATCCCATCCATTGCTAAGAGGAGACCAAAACTTTTTCAATAGTATTCGATGGCATCATTCTCTTGAAAGCCTGCACCAGAATGAACTACCGCAATAGAGCCATCCTGACCGAAATAACTGATAATCTCCAGAGTGCCCTTCATGCGACCGGGAACTTTACCGATGGAATCACCAGTTTCTGGATCAAAAACTTCATCGCCGGATTCCAGGACTTTGAGGATGTCGCCAACTTGTAATCCAGACTGGCGCCCTACATTGAGATAAACTCGATCACCCTTGATCATCGCCACACGCCCAGTCCACGAGACTCTTTGCGCATGGGCGACTAATTGAGGAACCAGGTCTTCAACGGCGCTCTTTAATAATAACTCAAGCGTTGTCGAATCATAATCAGACGTTGTGATTTTTCCATCCGTGCGCGAGAGCCATAAAATATCTTTATCTTGCTGATGAGCTTCACCTATTTCTTTGGCAATCTCTGAAGTCTTGCGACTATCCATTAAACGCGCTTTAACCTGAATGGTAATTTGACGACGACGCTCACGAATAATCCCAATGGGATCGGCATCTTGCTGAATATGAATTGGTGCGAGCTCCCATTCCATAACTAAAGGAATGGACTTTTCTCTGGCCGCTTGTTGAATCTTGGCCCAATCCCATTGGCCATGATCCACAAAATCTTTCAGATCCATTGCCACTTCTGTTGGTTTTAAGAGCGCAAAGACACCTGTTTTTTCAATTTGTTTCCATAGCTCCCCTTCGGCTTTATCCACCCACTCCTCGGGAACTTTGGAAGAATCTAATTTAGCTTTAATAACAAGAACTCGAGGTCGGAATTGAGAGTTTTCACCATAGCTCCGTGCCTCAAATGGAACTGATCTTATCGCTTTATCACTGATCTTAGGACGACTAGGAGCCACCATACATCCTTCAGCAATGACCAGCACCATGATTAGCAACGACAATAGACCCAAGTTCATTGACTCCCTCCATCCTTTACTATTGTGTACTTTCAAGGATTAGGACGCCAGGATTTTACAAAGAGGGAATTAAACAATTGAACTTTGGCTCGACTTTTAGCGAGATTTACTTCTGAGAAAAACAAATAGAAGGGGCCTCAACTAGCCCCATTAGCTTGACTATATCGAAGAATCAAAGAGCCGTGTGGGCATCAAGTGACGCTACAATGTCTGCTGACAATTCAGCATCAGACTTGTTAAGTGCTGCCTTCAGGTCTTTGCGAATTTGCGCTAAAGTCATTTGCAAAGCAGGAGTCATAACTCCACTCTCAAGAAATGTCACAGCATCATCTTTTACCACTCGAACTTCTTCACGCTGAGTAGCACTGAGGAAAAGGATTCCAGTTGTTGCATCAGTGCTGCCAATCGGTGAAAGAGCGATATCTAAAGCACTTTCGACCACACCAAGTGCAGTGCCTACGGGTGACAAGATAATATCGGCAGCCAAAGCATTTGAAGCCACTCCACAAACTATTAACATAGACAACACTAATCTATTCACTTAAAACCTCCTATAAGTTCACCATGAAATAGCAAATCTCGTAGGAATTTCCCAGTGACAAATGAGCTTCGGAAGATTGAACAAAACAGTGCCGCACAACGGCCAACCCCTCCCCGGAGTTTCTAATGTTTAGAAGATTTAATCAACTCACGTAGAGTTTGCGCTTTTTGACTATTTTCCCTTTTGAGTTCCTTGATCTCTGATTGATAGCTGGATTCCATCAAGGTTTTAAACTCTACCACTAACTTTTCCAACTGGGCATTCTTCTTTTCTTGGACACCAGCATCGGGCAAATCAAGCTCCCCATCTAAGGGCACCCCATAGCCTGATGTTACCTTTTGTTCTGCCCCCCAATGACTGAAAAAATTCTTATACTCGTCAATTTTTGTCGCCAAGGGGTGTTTTTGCATTTTAACGGGATCATTACCAATCACCTCATAGATATCATCAATAATTTCAGCTAAAAGCTCAAGGTGACGTAATGCCACACCATAATCTTCAAGTGCATAAAGGCTAGCCAACGCGCTTTTACGAGCGTCATTGTCAATGGAACCATTTTTACTGGTCGCTGAAAGAATTTGCGCAAGTATTTCTTGCCGCTCTGAGAAATCTTCCTGAGATACAAATCTCTTGAGATCTTCCAATGATTCCGAAGCGCGCTTTTTATATGGATTTAATTTGGAGAGCGAGTTTAAAAGTTTTTCTGACACGCTCGGAATAAGATAAGACTGATTTATAGCGTTTTTCTGATCGTTCAGGAGTTTCCTTTGCACGAAACCTTTTTCCGCCAATAAATCCAGCAAGCCTAGGGGCGAGGTCACCGTTAACTCGTTAAAGGGTTTTGAAAAGAACGCGCTTTGCAATAACCCGAGAGCTTCTGTGGCACAATTGTTGGTAAGAAATCGATAGGAGCCTCGATAGGTCCAGTATTGCTCTTTAACCCGATTCAAAAAAGCTTTTTTCTGACTCCCATTGATTTTTAAGGGCAAACTGTAAAGTGGTCTGAGTTCCTTTTTAGAGTATTCCTCAATGACATCTTGCAAACCTAAAAGATAAAGCTTCACATCATAATTTCCTTCTAACCCAGCGATGGGATCAATTTTAAGTGTGGTCACTTCCGCGCGAAAACTAACGACAATATGGTAGGCCAAATCGAGCCGGCAATCAGGCCCCAGTGCTCTTCCCGGCCTACAGAACACCAACCGATACATCGAGTGGCCCCAGCGCGACATAGTCTCATCGCCCTCAGCGGCAAACAAATAGTCGATCTGATACAAACGAGTTTCCTCCAGATCGACATACTTAAAAAGATTCGAAGCTAAGAAACGTGATTGAAGTTGCACTTGCTTTGAACTCTTGCAGGATTTATCCGTAAACGGTCGATGCTGAAGGAGTGTTGTAAAAAATCGAGCCAAGCTTGGCCGCCGGCATGAATAATCCTCATCCAAAATGAAAAACTCAAAATTGACGGCGAAAGCTTCCTCAGCGTTTTTATATTCATAGAGGTCAGGACTGCGCCCGAGTCGATGATTTAAATTCTCCGTCCGATTTTTAAAAAGTAAGCCTTTTTTGGTCCAACCCACCAAATTCAGAAACGCCGGATGATCAGAAACACTGCGACTGTATTTCTGCAATTCGTGACACGATTCCATCGAAGGATTGAGAGGCGTTGCTGCCACCATTGCACAAAACTTCTGGAATTTGCGTTCATTTCCAAACTTCAGATTTCGATAATCAAATAAATGAGCCAACTCATGAAGGAGCACCCCCTCTGCCAGGCGGTAAGTGTTTTTATGCTGACAGGGAAAAGTAATGGCTCGTTCTGAACCTAAGGTAATCCATTCAAGAAGTCCTAGGTCTAGGTGAATATCATGCAAATCAGAGAGGTTCTGCCCCCAAAATTTAACCACCTCGCCATAAATATATTTTCTTGAGTGCTTTTCAGTTTCAGCACTCTCACATCTAGGGGTCCGAAGCGTGAGACCTGGATTTAGCGATTTGAATTGAATTCTAACCTGAGGTGCGAGGGCACCCTTAAAGACTGGAGGAAGCTTGGATTCCGCAGCCGCCAAAAAACTTTCAGTAGCGCGAATCTGCGCCTGGGTCAAGTTAGAGGAATCCAGTACCAATAAAGTCGCCCTTGATTTAAGGGCAACAACGAAGACAGCTGATATTATTAAGAGAAGCTTTGGCATTGAACCATCCCACAGTGAGACTGGTCAACACTGCAAAAACGGTTCCCAGCACAAAACGCAGAAGCCTCCTTAGGTTCTTTCTCACCAGGAATTATTTACCTTCAATAGACAACTATTGTTTATCTTTAAGCTCGGCTTTCCTTTCCAAACGGCAAGTCATCTCACCTTTATTGACCTTCTTAAGATCATTGGCAAAGGTATCCGCCTGGACTTCAGTATTAAGAACCAGAGCCGTACCCTCCTTCTCCATCGTGAATTTATTCTTATACTGGTACTTAATGGTCCGTCGTTTTCCTAGTACCTGGCCGATCGACTGAGTATTGCCAATAATTTTTAATTTATCACGGTCCCAAGCTAAAACAGTACTAGTAGTGCTCATCCCAGTCCCTTGGTTACTAGTACTACTTTCCATACCATCGATGCGAAACGACATACCATCCACCGAAATGGTATTACAATCGCTCTGCTCGATTTTCATCTGGATCTCTTTCTTTCCGTCGAGGCCATCACAGAACCCTTGCCAGGGCCCGCTAAATTGAGTGCAGGTTACCGTATCACCTTCAGGCTCATTTAAAGGAGCTAAGGGTTTATAAAATGGATTCACCGGGACCACAATTCCATCTAGGGCGTGCGTTGTTACTGAAATCAATAGAATTGCCAACCAATTTTTATTTAGATATCGCATTGAATTTCCCTCCGTCAGTGCACTAGTTAGATTTTGCTGAAAAAGAGCCAAATTCAAGGCGCCAAGTTTCAGATCAAACGAGGCGTAGTTCCCCTACGTTGAGTGAGAGATGAAGTGAAGGCAACGCAGAAGTTGGACTTTTTCAGCGGAATCTAGTTATTGTATGCAGGAATAAAGACTTGGTCAAAGCCGCCAAGCCAGTTTACTGACTGCGACTAGCCCTATGTCGCAATCGTGATTTTGGGACTTAAGAATACACCCGATAGTGCCGATTCTGAAGGTAGGCGTCATTATGCCTATTTAAACAAGCGTTTAATTTTTTTAAATGTACATTTAACTTAAAGTAGGGCAATTCTCTTCTGGAGAATGGCCAGATAAAGGGGTTCGTTGGTGTCTTACCTTTTACCTATGAGAGCTTTCGCCCTAGTGGCTTGGGTAATCGTATTTAATTTAAGTGCGATTTCATTGGCCGGTTCACTCATGGACCCGGTGAAAAAAAACTCACCTACCAACCCTAATCAAGTAGAAAACATCCCTGTACCTGTGCCCGTTAAAATGCCCACTTTTACAGAAGCGGCAATAACTTTGTCGACAATTTCACCCAAAGGAAAATCGGTCATTCTCGGTTCTAAGTCATACAATCTCAATCAAGTCAAAACCTTACCTGTCATTTCGGCGCAAATCCAGCACTGGATTTTCCAAGATTTTGAGCGGGCGCAAAACATGGGGTTTATCATAGGTACAGGGCTCGGCGATAGAAAGATGAGCATTGATTTGAATGATGGTAACCTTCTTTCCAATGTTGAGATTACCTATCTAAATATCGTCGCGGGTTTGAGTTGGGAGCAGACTCTTTTTGAGGAACAACTAGCTATCGGACTTTCGGGAATCATTAGCCAAGAGTTGTGGCAACAAAATGCTCCCTATTTAGAATCACAGTGGTCACAATGGGTTCCAGCAATGGGTCTGATTATTCAAGCTAAATGGCGGTTTAATCAAAAATGGTATTGTCTTGGGGAAGTTCACAATCGATGGCCTCTCAAAGACAATCAAATTGATAGCACTAATCAAAGACTTCACATTGGCTTCGGGTACTCTTTATGATGGGGAGACGACTCATGAAATACAAACTATTTTTAGTTATTTCTATTTCGACGCTGGCAGTTCACGCCGCACCAACCATGCTTAAAATTCAGGATGTGATCGAACTCGTACAGACCCAAGGTCTACAACAAAAAGATATTAATCTCGGCTATCAAAAGTCAGAGATCTCTGGCTTGCTCGTTGAGTCTAATTTCGACACTCAGATGTATTTGAAGGCACAAAACGACGATTCAAAACTGGAGGCCCCTGGCTTATCCTTTGCGACTCGTGATCAATCGCAAACAATTGCACTGGGACTCAGTCGTAAGTTTACCACCGGTTCAACGCTCGGACTCGACTACTCTTACGTTCACAAAGACATGACACTTAGTCCAGCGATGCAAAGTTTTCCGATCCAACCGATCCAGTACTATCATTTAACCACGCTGACATTTAAACAGGATTTACTCAACAATTCCTTTGGTTACAAAGATCGCCGGCAAACTCTGACGGCGAGCCTTCAACGAGAGCGTGCAAAAGTTGAAAAAGATGAAGCATCAGAAGAACTCGTCTTGCAAACAATCAAACTTTATCTTGATACCTATTTTGCTCAGGAAAACTTAAAGCAAAGCCAGGCAGCTCGAGATAAATACCTATTATTGTTAAAGAGTGTTCAACAAAAAAGTCGTATGGGCTTCGATGACCGCAGTGAGCTCATCAAGACTAAAGCGGAATTACAGAACCAAGAGCGTAATTTAAAGAGTGCTTCGCTTTTATATTCCTCCCTTGTCGATAAGCTCTACACTCTAATGAACACTCCACGGCCTACTGAAGTGACCATTGACGTTAATGAAGTCATTCCGGCACCTCCCTCTGTCGAAACCAACGCAAAGTTAGAGGAGCTACGCAAAACTCAATCATCAGAAATACTGGTAAAGGCCACTGAAGCTGATAAGGAGGCTTCGTCCAACAATGAAATGGCGTCCTTGAACTTTTTTAGCCAGGCCGTTTACTCTGGGTTAGATAAAGAAAACTCCACGGCGGTATCAGAACTGAAGGATCGTGAACACCCCAAATATACTTTTGGACTTGAATTTGTCATGCGCTGGGGCGCCTCTGGTCAAAAAGCTGAAAACCTCGCCAAGACAGTGGCCTACGAAGAAGCTCTCAACAACCAAAGAAAAGTCCAAAATGATTTGACTGAAACTCTTGATCGCACCCAACGAAACTTACAATCAAAATATAATATCGCGGTTAACGCTCAAGATACGGTCAAAGTTTGGGAAGAGGCCATGAAGAGCCAAGAACGAAACCATCGATTCGGTCGTATCACTACAGCCGAGTTGATTATGGATTACGGTAGCTACTTCCGAGCGAAGTCTGCACTCAGCGGAGCCATTGCTGAATACCAGCTGGCTCTCTTTGAATTTCAGGCGGCGCGCGACCAATTGATAAAATCAAACAAATAGGATTTACAATGAATATTGTTTCCACCTCAATTAAACGACCAATTTTTATTACCTGCATCTTCTTTCTCATTCTTGCCGTCGGAATTCTTTCCTTATCCCGTCTGCCGATTGATTTATTTCCTGATGTCACTTTCCCCATTGTTACCGTTACCACGCCCTACCCTGGGGCCGGGCCTAAAGAGGTGGAAACGCTTGTCTCAAAAGCCATTGAAGATGAGCTCAGTTCCATTGCTGGCATCAAAAATCTGCGTTCTATCAATAAAGAAGGCGCCTCGGTTGTCATTGCAGAGTTCACCTTAAAAACAGACGTTAAGTATGCGGAACAACAAGTTCGCGATAAAATGGGTTCGGCACGACGCAAACTTCCTGAAGATGTTTTAGACTATTCCGTTCGCCGCCTTGATCCTTCCGATCAGCCGATTATTACCCTTGGAATTTCCGGTTCGCAAAATCCAAGCGAACTTTACGACTATGCTACCGAGACCTTAAAACCTCAGTTGCAACAAATTGATCAAGTCGGACTTGTCGAAGTACTGGGCGGGCGAAAACGGGAAATTCACGTTGAACTGAATCAAGACAAATTACGGGCCTATGGTGTTTCAGCTCAGCAAGTGGCCCAAAGAATTGGGACCGCTGGACAAAACATTCCAGCTGGCAAAGTCAGTAGCTCCAAGGGAGAATTGGTTTACCGAACACTCGCCGAATTCAAAAACCCTAAAGAGATTGCAGATACCATTGTTAATTTTTTCGCAAACGAAAGCTCGGTCCGGGTTAAAGACATTGGAACTATTAATGACACATTAGAGGATGAAAAAGCCCGTGCTTTCCTGAATGGAGAGCGCTCTTTAAATGTCTGGGTATTCAAACAGTCTGGATCAAACACCATTGCTGTTGTAAATGCACTAAAAAAAAAGATTGAAACCGTTAATCTAAAAAACAAAGAACAAAAAGTACCCTACCAAATTGAACTCATTCGCGACAATTCTAAACCTATTAAAGCTAATGTGGATGACGTTTATGAGTCGATACTGATTGGTATCGCCCTCACTATTTTAGTCGTCCTGTTTTTCCTTGGAAACTTTCGCTCCACACTTATTACCAGCATTGCGCTTCCAAACTCCCTACTAGGCGCTTTTGTTCTAATGGCGATCAGTGGCTTCACTGTAAACATTATGACTTTACTTGCCCTGAGCTTAGCGGTCGGTCTCCTCATTGATGATGCGATTGTGGTGCGGGAAAACATTTTCCGACACTTAGAAATGGGTCATTCTCCCTTTAAAGCTGCCTATGAAGGTACTAAAGAGGTCACCCTTGCAGTTATTGCAACAACATTTACGGTGCTGGCAGTTTTTGGTCCGATTGCATTTCTTGATGGTGTCGTAGGGCAGTTCTTTAAACAGTTTGGACTCACGATTTGTTTTGCCATGCTTATTAGTCTTTTCGACGCACTTACCATGGCACCAATGCTTTCCTCTTATTTTGCGGGAGCCCATGGTGCAAAAACAAACCGCAAGGGATTCTTCGGAAAAATTGCCGATATAATCGAAGCGATTTATGATAAAACGTTTGGAGTTTTATTGAGGGCTTTTGATAGATTGCAGACATCACTCGAGAATGCTTACGAGAAAACTCTAGTTTTCACACTGCGTTTTCCCAAGTTGATTTTACTTGGCGGGCTTGTCATTTTTGTGGTGAGTATCCTGCTGCTCAAATATGTTCCGAAGACCTTCCTGCCACCGCAAGACAATGGTGAGTTCCAAATAAGTATTGAGTTGAAGCCTGGTTCAACTTTGGATCAAACCCAAGAGGTCGGAACTAAAGTCAGTACCTTAATCACCAATCACACTGAAGTTGAAAAAGTCCTTATGATTGTTGGTAACCGAGACCTCGAAAACCATAAGGCCACGTTTACAGTACTCATGAAGGGATCAAAACAACGAAAGCTCACCACTAGCCAGATGAAAGAGACCCTTCGGGAGGAGCTGAAGGCATTCAAAGAGTTTAACCCAGTAGTTTCTGATGTGGATGCCGTTGGAAGTGGGCAACGTCCCTTCAATGTGGTTTTTAGTGGAAGCAACCTAGAGGAACTCGAAGCTTATGCGGGAAAAGTATTTGCACGACTTAAAACTCATCCCGGCCTGAAGGATCCCACCACTTCCTCAAGTTCCGGTAAGCCTGAATTTCAGTTCGTGATTGATCCTGTTAAAGCAGAGCAATTCGGTGTTTCCACAAAGTTAGCAGGCGCAGAACTTAGAACGCTGGTAGAGGGAGTGACGCCTGCTGTGTTAAGAGAAAATGGAATTGAATATAATATTCGCGTGCGTTCGCAACCTAATCAGCGAGAACTTCGAAATCGTTTATCTAATATCACGGTTCCCAACATAAATATGAAAGCAGTTCCACTCTCGGCCATCGCCCACGCAGAATTGAAGACGGGACCGGCAACCATTAATCGTGAAAACCGCAACCGATCCATTACGATTGGGGCTGATCTTGCCCCCAATGGTCCTGGTATGGGCGGCGTCATTGCCGATCTCAAAACACTTACTGCCGAAGGAGATCTGAAATTACCTCCTGGAATCAGCTTTGCTTTATCAGGGCAAGCCGAAAACTTCCAAGAACTGGGAATCAATATGGCCATTGCCATGGGTCTAGGCATATTGTTTATATATCTTGTTTTATCAAGCCTCTATGAATCGTTTATTACTCCTTTCACCATCATGCTCGTTCTTCCGCTCGCCCTATGCGGCGCTTTTATCGGTCTCTTTGTAACCCAACACACACTGGATCTTTTCTCAATGATCGGTTGCGTGATGCTTTTAGGGGTTGCAACTAAGAACTCGATTCTTTTAGTCGACTACACCCTGCAATTGAGGGAAACTGGGCTACCCGAACGCGAAGCTATTTTAAAAGCGGGACGCACTCGTTTACGTCCCATCTTGATGACGAGCTTTGCTCTAATTGCGGGAATGTTGCCGGTGGCGATCGGTCTCAACGAGGCATCTAAACAACGTACAAGTATGGGTATTGCCATTATTGGCGTTTTGATCAGCTCAACTTTCCTCACCCTTGTTATTATCCCTGCGGCATACTGATAGGTTGAGCGCTTTAATCAATGGATCAAGAGCTTTTTCCGCAGCCAAAAAAACCACGATATTCAGATTGAACTTGCAAAGGTCGAAAATGAAGTTGGGCAAAAGTCATCCCTCCACCACGACCTTTAAGATAAAGTTGGCCGCAAAATCACTCTTTGCGGCCAAAGGATTTGAGGCTGTTACCGTCAAGGAAATTGGACAAAAAAGCCGCTCGAATCCGGCACTCATTAACTATCATTTTGGAAGTAAACAGAATCTATATTATTCCATAATTGAAGACTTCACTTCAATGAGCCGTGATACCGCCAAGGCTCTTTTACGCAAACCCCATGACAAAAAATCATTTCTCGAAAATCTTGATCTTTATATTCGGCATTTGATTCAAAAATACTTGGATGATCCAGAACTTCATTTGATACTATATCGCGAATCTGAAAAGGCCCTAGCCAAATCAAAGTTGAATGTATTCCAGGATCACCTCATCGAAGTCTTTTATGTATTGGAAGAATATTATTCACGTGCTAAGAGCCTTAAGCTTCTGAAGCCATCTATTGATTCCCGTATGGTGACTTTACTCTTGTTTTGCACACTTGGCATGCTCTGCCAACGTAACCCCCTCCATGAAAAATATATTGGCATTACACTCAACAAAAAACAGGACCTCGACAACATTGCGAAGCTGCTTTTACACCTGTACGGCCATAGTATGCTAAAGAACTTTTAGTGACTTTTATTGGTGGGATCGAAGCACAATTGCCTCATAGTGGGCCAACCCATTTTATAGAAGACTCAAAATGATCCCCCCATTGCTGCTTTTAAACTTTCGATGGGTTCAAACCGAGTTGGTGGTTGAGTCCTGCTGGAAACGTCGAAGAGTTTAATTCGGATTACTTAAAAAATCGGCCATCGGCTTCCACATTGCCGCCCATGCGGAAGGATCGCCACTTTCTCCGGATAAAAGCGACTCTATGTCGTAATAGAGAACATGAAGAGTTTTTCCTTCCAGGGGATGGATGAATTTAACGCCCATTTCCTTTGCTCCACGGGTTAGGTAGGGCTCCAACATATGTTCTTCGCAGTCCGACAAAATATAGCGATACCCGGCCTGGTGGGCCGCGCGTAGAGCATGCCTCCTTAGGCTTGGGAAAATATCCCGACCTCTAAGACCTGGCATGGTTGCAGAGCGCGATAGCTCCACAAACCCGGTTTGCCAAATCCATTCCGGCAGGGGACAATGGGCTTCAATTTCACTTTTGCGTTTATCACCGTTATTCCACACGAGCCTCGTCGTTCCCACGATGCGGCGACCAACGCGCACCATGAAAATAAGAGAGTGCGCATCATACCGGTCACGCATGACCTCGTGATCGCCGTTTTTATCGAGAGTCGAGCCCTCACGATTCGCATACGCAAAATGCCGCAACCCAAGAACCTCGTTCATATCCTGTGGAGAAGCTACGTATGACAAAACACCCGCGAACTGAAAATCAGGGACATTGTAGCCAGCCCTTTCAAGGTTTGAAGGTTCAACATCTGAATTCGTCATCAATATGTACCGCGAAACAGCGTCGATAAAATTAGTTGAAGGGTTAATCCATTCCAAGTAGATCCTCCCCGCAGATTTCGAGCCCTGCTTCAACTCCACGCCCTGCACTTTAGCAGCAACGACAAAGAGGCCACAGTGAGGAAGCGCCACCTGAAATGGAAGAGTGAGGTCTCGCATTAAACCATGTCCTTCGCAATGAATGGCGGCACGCGCACCACCTTTTAAAAAGGCATCCACACTCAGTTGCACACGCACATTGAAAAACCACGGATGATCAGCCCACATTTGCGGACGCATGGTCTCAGGGCAGGAGAACACGACTTGCTCGACATCAGGTGGTGGCAAGGCCCTATTGGATGTTATCTGAAGAAATGAAACTCTCAGCGTCGTGCGGGTCTCAGTCCATGAAACAGTAAGAACAGCGGAGAGTACGGTGAACTGCGCATCACCTGATGGATGACGAAACTCAAGGTACACCTGTTCCATCAAAATAGGTTCTCTTGTGAGAGCAAAAAGCTCTAGTTGCGCCCCGTGAGGCGTGACTTCGACAACTCGTGCTTCGCACTCTTGGTCTGTAAGTCGCACCAGCAGTGTCGCTTTACTATACCACTCGTTCTTAAATTGGCCATCGTCGTATTTCATGAGAAAAGCTCATCAGGCACATAGTGTCCTGGGCTCAAAATGTTATCGGGATCGAGAATCTTTTTTAGATCGCGGGCGGTCTTCCAATAGGTGGAGCCGTTGTGAAGCAAATTGTAACTTCCAATTCCGCAGCGATAGGGTGGATAGCCATCCGCGATGAGAGTTTTCATTAGGGTCTTATACACCTGATTCGCGGCTTCTGTATCGCGAGGATCACGTCGATTGAAGGATACATTTGCGGTGCAGGTAAGCGTTCGATCATTAATGAGAGTAAATGTCATCGGCGCATCAAAGCCAGCTGCCTCAAGCCCTTCGCGAATCGTTTTTTCGACATGCATTGCATCCGCACCTCGCGCTGGTAGTGTTGGTACGATCCACATGAGTCCTGCTTCATTCTCGATAGGATCAAGGGAGGTTGGGTGCGCTCCCGGCGAGCGCCATGCCGCCGTTCTTAGAATTTCCGCGGAGGGATTTCCTTTGAGAAGTTCTGCGGTGGAAGATAAGGACTTTGCCAAAACCTCCTGCCCCTGGTCGGCTAGCTTAGCAATGGACAAATCATCAAGGGGCCAGGTCGGAAAAGGTTTAAGCGACTTTGTCACTGCGGACATCGTGGCCTGCACCACGGTCTCAGGTCCATACAATGCCCCAGAAGCACTCCAGGCGCCAATTCCCAACTCTTTGCACCAAGTAGCTCTGAGTTCTCTTGAAACAGGACGTTTTCCTTCCGCATCTTCCCATGGATAAGGAATCGCTTTCATCAAAGCACGAAGGGGATTTAAAATATGCACACAAGATCGCAACAAGCCTTGTCTCCTTAAGCTTGCGAGTTTATCCACGAGCTCATCGAGATCTTCGTTACGATCCGCCACGCATCTAAACCCGCCGAAAGCTTCGGGCCTCGGTATCAACCAAAGCCCTAGTCTTGTTACGATCCCGTAATTCGACTGAAAAAACAAACCATCGAGAGCAGGACCTATTCCGTGTTTGTAAGTATAGGCAGCCTTCGCTCCATTGAAGTGCCCAAGGCCCGTGTGGAGAATATCACCATTTCCCAGAACCACTTCCATCCCGCACACCGAACTCGCTCGATCGCCCAGGAGGGAGTGCCCAAATCCTCGTTCCAAAATATTTCCGACGAGAGATGTGTCCGGCCCTGCACCATTGGCATCCATCCATAGAGAGCCACCCAGGGATCGAAGATGGGCGTGAAGCTGACCAGGAGTGACACCTGGCTCAATAACTGCGTAAGCCAATTCCTCATCGACCGAAATGATACGATTCATTTTTGATAGATCGACGATCAGCGAGTTTTCGACGGAACCGAGCCTGTCGCCATACCCCCAGTTGCGCCCCCTTGAAATAGGATGAAGTTTCCAACCCTTTTCGCGGGCGACTCTAACAGCGTCTTGCACTTCTAACGCTGAGGTGGGATAAACGACACCACAAGGCAGATAGCCGCTGGGTAAGGTGGTTCTTCCGTAAGAGGCGCAAGTAGATTCCGAGTGATCGATTTGATTGTCCGTTGCCATAGCGAAATTTTTCCTCAAATACTTAGATTATGCTGAAAAAGGCCAACTTCTGCGTTGCCTTCACTTCATCTCTCACTCAGCGTACGGGAACTACGCCTCGTTCAATCTGAAGCTTGGCGCCCCGAATTTGGCTCTTTTTCAGCAGAATCTACTTATGTCAAATGACGGGAGCCTTCGATAACAAGGGAATGAGCTTCTTGTCAAGATGGCCCACCCACGCCTTTCGGCGCGAATACTTTTATATTATACATAAGCGGTCCTCCTCTGCGAACTTTGGGTTAACAAAAGGTACCATTCACTAGGAACTAAAAAAGACCGAAGCGTACCTGCCCCCTATCATCTTGTTTTTCAATTGGTATTAGAGGTCGATTATCAACGTGATTGCGTGAGTGTTCAAAGGACACTATCTAGATTCCGTTGAAAAAGTCCAACTTCTGCGTTGCCTTCACTTCATCTCTCACTCAACGTAGGGGAACTACGCCTCGTTCGATCTGAAGCTTGGCGCCTTGAATTTGGCTCTTTTTCAGCAGAATCTGTGAAAGAGAAACGACTCTCTTTCGATGAACAATTTTTCTTTATGTGCAGAACTTCTTATTAGGTCACCCTTTTGAATTGTAATACATTCAGGGGAGGCATTTTCTGTAACCGCCGAGAACACAAATGGCAGGAGTTGGGCGAAGGATGATGCACACTATTGGACGACTTTAGAACCGCTTGCGCTCAGTTGAAATCAGCTTAAAGATAACTCTCCCATTTCATACGGTTATAGACATTTATTAAGCTCCATGCCATACCCAATTAATTTATGAAAATTGCGACCGTATTAATAACAATGGCAATCTGCTTCTTTTCCCTGATCGGTACTATCGTGGTTGCCAAGGGGGTTGGGTTTTCACCCGAGCAGTTTCACGATCCAAATGCGGTTTTTAACCCCTCAACTTATTTAACCGTTGTAGCAATTCTCATCGTCCCTATTCTAATCGTGTTGGCCGTGCAGAAGCTCGTCCATAAGAAGCCCATTAATGTCCTTGGCTTTAAAAACGCAAGTCTAAAAGACTTTCTTTTTTTTACGGTGATAGCGATTTTTATTAAATCCGTCGCGACCGTTGTGGCTGCTTTATATTCATCCGAAGCACAAGTTTTTTTGTCAGTACCTACCAAGGACTTACTTTTATGGCTCCCTTATCTGGCTTGGTTCATATTCACATTATTGCTCAACTCTTTTAATGAAGAAATAATTTATCGCTCTTATGCATTTGAAAATCTGCGGGAAAAACTCAGCCCGACCATTATGATTATCCTGAGCGCCGCAGTTTTTTCCGGGATGCACTTTGCTATTGAAGAGCCAAGCCTTGAACGCTTTTTATATCGTTTTTTCTTCGGAACACTGGCTGGATTTATCTATATTCGCCAACGTACACTCACCAGCATTGTTGGTCTTCATTCTGGCTGGAACTTGATTGCGTTGAGTGTATCTGACTCTGATTGGCGACTTGGCGGCTTTATTTATCTTAATGGATTGGCCGATCACAGCGAAGTAATCGCCAACATCTGCGTCCTTAGCGTTTCAACCGCAGTCGCATTTTTTTGGTGTGGCCACTCCCCAAGATAATCTCTTTATTGAGACAGAGGAAAATCGCATTACCGTTGATGTTTTCAAAGGTGAATTGGAAGGACTAATTCTCGCAGAAGTTGAATTTAAATCAGATGCTGATCGTGACGGTTACTCATCTCCGGAAGGTTGGGTCGAGGTCACAGGCCGACAAGATTACTCCAGTGGTTATATGGCATTTCATCCACATCAACTTCCTGCCGTTTAAACCTGATTTCTAGAGTTTGCGTTAGTCATGGAAGCTCTGCCCAAAAGAACATTTCGTGCCATCCATTCATTATTTTAATGGACTTCTTTTAAGATTTTGACAATTATCCGTTATATCTCCAGAAAAATGTAGGGGGGGGGGTGTTATATGAAGGTGTACTTGTCTTTTTTTATGCTAATATTTTTGAGTTTGAACGGCGGGGCAGCTGTTAACATCACGTCGGCTAATATAGATCTAAGTAAATTTTCAGGTAAAGCTCTTGAATCGGCTTTTACTTTATGTGGAATAAAGATTCTCTCGACTTTAAAGTCGATGCCAATATGCACTGGAGATCGATGCGTTGGTGGCTATTACTCCAATCATAACATGTCCACTTCAGTAATTGATGAAAATGTTACGGAGCATACCTGGAGCTTCAGATTTCAAAACGATTATAGAAGTCACCATCCCTACGATGGAACATCTTATAGTTTTAAACTAATAGCTTCTACTGGAATAAAGGATATTGCACCTCTAATGATTGCAATAGAGGAATATTATTCTCATAAATCAGATAAGATTTCAGTGGTCAGTGATGGCAATATGCCTGCCTTTCGAGTGACCAAAAAACTAATTCCCAACTGTCGTTATGATGAATGGGGCAGACGTATTTGTGGGTCAAGTACAATTGAATATTCTGATCCTGTTTGGGTAGTGGGAAAGGATTTCAGGGACGTTGTACCGTGGAAGAATTCTGAAACTGGTGTGATTCTGAAGCAGGAAGTCAATTTCGGTTATTTTATGAGGTGTGTGGAATCCAAACTTTAATTTTAGTATTTAAATGTTGCCGTTACCCTTTCAAAAAGGACGATATTAATAAGTAAGGGCGATATTTCAAGAATTATACAAGAAACCGTTTAATTTGGAATTGCTGATTAATCCCCTGATTTCTAGAGCTTGCGTTATTCATGGAAGTTCTGCCTATAAGAACATTTCGTGCCATCCATTCATTACTATGAAATGCATTCATATATGGCCGTGTTTGAATTGACAGCACCCATTTCATATAAGAGTCGAAAAACTTCATTTTCAATAATCGCATCAACGATCTCTCGAGACCTGAAGAATTGAGGACTGAAGGCTGGCCTCATCGGTCCCACCTTCACCCAATAGACGATGCCCGCTGTGTCAGCCCTCTCGTTCAACATACCTCTCATATTCTTAATCTTTCCACCCAATGGAATATTGGCGAGCTTACACTTTTTTGATGGAGACCCGACGAACGGTGTTTCGATTGCCTAGGTGTCAGCAAAATAGAGCCTTGCCCTTTTTTTCGGGAGGCTTTTATTAAAACCCGATAACTTTGCTTTTAAATAGAAATTATTAAGGCCGTTTGGGGAATTTTTGTAAAATCGAAGTTTCTCGAACTCTGGCACAATCTTAGCATCTTCATTTTATGGTGGGAAACCCAGGAGTTCAAAAGAAATTTAGAGGTTCGGCTTGGCCCTTACAAAACTTTTCAAAATCTATATAGATTCTGCTGAAAAAGAGCCAAATTCGAGGCGACAAGCTTCAAATCGAATGAGGCGTAGTTCCCCTACGTTGAGTGAGAGATGAAGCGAAGCCAACGCAGAAGTTGGCCTTTTTCAGCAGAATCTATATAGTTCTTGTTTGCTCTGCATTTTTTGGAGTCAATCAGTCCTCGGCCATCGCACTCAACCCGTGCCAAGCGAGTTTAGAGAGTCTAAAGAAAGGCCGTCCCTATGTTATGCATTTAATGGGAGAATCTAAATTACGTAGCGCCAAGCTGATAGGAAGTTTTGAGCAAGACAATCAACTTTTCCTGGATTTCAAGGAGCATGATACAAAAAAAAGATTCAGAGTTCCGATTCAAGAAATAGATGCGATTGAACGAAAAACTCTGATTCCAGAAAATTTTAACGTGGCTCAGTTTGGCCTTGATGTATTGAAGTCATTTTTAAGGGCACCGCTAACATTGCATGGTATTGTAAAAGGGCCATTCTTTCCTCACAGGACTGTTTTAGATAAGGAGAGAATTCGAATTGACGGACAACTTTGGACCTCTAAACAGACAGCAATCACTATCGCAGACGTAGTCGAGAGCTTTGATCTCAAAATGTCGAATTCAGGATTTAGAGTCCCCTATTTTACAAAGATTCTTTTGACGGATCGCCCAATTTTGCCGGGCGATGGACCGCGCACCTATGTTTATCCTATTTTTAGTTTACGACGATTTCGACCAGGTCATTTAATTTATTTAGAGCCAAACGAATATAATGTGAAGCTGGCGTTAGACCCTCAAGTCATTCGCCATGAACGCACTCATTCAATTTTGTTTTCCACGTACACGACAAATAGCTTTGTGAATTCCTATCACCCACTGAACGAAGCGTTAGCAGATTTTCTTGCGGCCCATGCAAGCGATAATCCAGAAATAGGTTCCGAAGAAACGTCCGGAGTTGTTCGTCATATTGAAAAAATGGAATCTGAAAACGGCAACATACGAACGCTCCTTGACCTAAGGAATCTTGGATTTCATGACCAATCAATGCTCCTTTCAAACCTCCTGTGGAGAGTCCGGCAAAAGGTGGGATCCCAAGATCTTGATCCATACCTGAAGCCCCTCCTTGACGCCTTGAATTCGACGAATGGCTTGGTTTTTGAGAATGGAATTGATGAAACACAGCAGGTTATTCGAACTTACGAATTTATGATGGCCGTACTAATGCGAGTTGGCAAAAACACTCCCATTATGGCTGGCGTGAACGAAATTGTAGACGAAGTTGTTTTGCAATTTAAGTTAGACAAAGGAAAAGTTATCAGTCTTGAAAGGAATCTCGTCGACAGTGGAAAAACTATGGAGCGACAAAAAATTCCTTTTTTAGAAGTTATTACGGGCTATGTCGCCTCTGGATTTTTTCTTGGTTTCGAAATGATTGGTGTCTTTACTCTTTTAAACTAAGCTAGATTCACCTACCTCTCCCTGAAAAAAACACTGCATGAAAATTATCCTAAGTCTAGCTCCTATAGAGAACCTTGTAGGCTTTGAGCGTATGTTGATAGACTTAAACTTATAGTGTTTGGATGGGTAAACTATGATGGCAAAAGTATGACAGCTAAATCGCTGGAAGAATCTATTTTGGAATTGGGTGCAGACTCGAATCTAAACGCCATTGATAATTTCCGGAGACGCCTGACCAATGGACTATGTTTTCTTGTCATGGATCCTACGATTAAGAATTCCAAGGCGGAAAATGGCTCTCTGAGCTCCCGCCAAAAGCCGGTTACAAAGTGCTTTCGAGTGCCTTGAAAGGGGGCGTTTTCAACAATTTGCTG
>CAZYOE010000012.1:50704-51078 GCA_964648725.1 uncultured Pseudobdellovibrionaceae bacterium
CAAGGATTATGTTTCAGCGGACGGGCGTGAAAATGGACTATTCAGAAAATTATTCGATCACTTTGATCCAAAGTTAACCGAGTACCTGGCCGATGCAACTAAAGTTTATGCCGATCCAGAACTGAAATAAAAGTGAAACTAACAGGAATAGAATATTAAAGCTTAAATCGATTATATTTATAAAAGAGTTACTTTTAGTGGGAGCTGCACGAGTGTCCAAACAGTTTTGGCACAAACTTGGCATTTAGCAATTAGGCTGGTTTGACTAATCCAGCCAAAAGCTTTTAAGACTTGGCTTCGGGACATCAGCAACAAATTGTCAGTCTCCGGCCAACTTTTTAACACGGTGTAAGGTTATGCTGAAATTTTTTAAC
>CAZYOE010000012.1:51088-53861 GCA_964648725.1 uncultured Pseudobdellovibrionaceae bacterium
GTAGCTCCTAGTTCAACGGAAGGGACTCGAATCAGAGAAAAAGATAGATCTCAAGTGAAACTTCTAAAAAAGGCCCTTGAGAAAGCATTTAACAAACAGTGCAATGCAATCTCGCTGGACGGCGGTAGTTTTGTGCTTGATGTTTCAAAGTGTGTACCAGATCGAGTAAGGGCAATTCTGGGAAAACACGCACAAATTGGTGGACCCAACTGTTATAACTTTGCTCTATTTTCAGTTGGAGTCCTCGATTCTCTTCGCGCTGTCAATAATCAAGAATTGGAAGATCAGTTTTTTAGCCCTCAAGGCTCAATCTGCTCCAAAGTAAAGACCAAACCTGAACCAGGACAAATCGTATCCTTAGAGAAAAGAACTAACGACGGCACTAAAAAGGTTCATGCCTATGTTTACCTTACAGACAAGTACGCCTTGACTAAAAATGGTCCAGAGACGGATTCAATTTGGGAAATAAGTACTCTTGATCAAATCAATAAGACATATCCCATCGATCCTTCGGAGAAATTAGTCATTCCATATAAGTGCACTCCTAAACCGCCTCAAGGGTCAGCTAGACCGGATGAAATCGGTGATTTCTCACATCTGATTGAGAAAATTCAGATTGGATTTCAGGCCCCTTCAAGTTTTGAACACGAATTGATAACCATGATTTCGAAACTCGATTTAAATCTAACTAAAGAAAAAATAAAATTTCTCGAATCAACAAACTCCATTAAACTTTATGAGTTCTTCGCTCAATTTTACTTCGTTAAACTCTACTATTACCACCTTCAAGAAACGTCGGTATCCGCTGGCGAATCGTTTCGTTCATCCGCTGAGAAGTTTCTTGAGATATTAGGTCGCATCTTTGATTCCACAGGAAAAGAATATGGTTTACGAGAGGTAGCAAATAGTGAAGATTCCCTCGAATATGAATACTGTACAGGTAAAACTTCTCGCATTTGCGATATGGTCAATAACTAACATCTCTATGAATCGAAACGGTTTTGCCCAGAAAATCCATCTGAGCTCATAAAACTTTGAATTGACCCATAGGAAGACTGCCTAAACTTAGAATGTTTTTTCGAATCAGACCCGCTGTTGGCAAGAAGTATCCTTGGGATTTTTTAAAAGTCGCTAATCGGCAAATGTAAATAACTGAATTAAACCTATGTCTGGTTCTTATGTTTTAAAAGGTGCGAAAGAAGGCAACTGTGAGTCGAGCGTTTTGCTACTTATCTAAAGCTTATTGTTAAAATCGGTCTTTTAGTCTAAGTATTCCGTTGGAGACCGTAACTAGTCACTATTTAGAGAACAAAGATCTACGGGATAAGTTATCCTCAGACTATTTTCGTCAACCGAGGAAGAATGAAAGCCATCCCCTTATCAGTTATTGATCAAGTTTTTATTGGAGCTGATGCTAATTATTTCGGGAATGCCATTTGTGGGGCTGGTGTTAGGTGGCCTCTTGCGAAATTTAAAGAGTTGACCATTTTGTCGATAGCCGACCAGATTCAACAAGCTGTTACTCGTACTAACTCTACTCGAGCGCAACAAGTCATTGCAACATTGGCCTCAATGTTTCGAAAGCATGGTCACAAAATGAGTGACAGTCTCCTCGTCGCTAACCCGAGATCAGGCCTCTTGATAACTAATTTATCTCGATTGGCCTTGGACACCCTTGATGGGGGAACAGGCGCTCCGACTTCCTTCGCTATTCACACCAGAGCTCCCAACACAGTCGCTGTCACTTCGCAAAATAAAGTCCTTATGTTGAACTCTTGCCTTTTGAGGTAGGTTCAAACTATTTAGAGTAGCCCTTTGTCGGCGCTTACGTATGGTTGGTCATATCCAAAAATAAGAGTTTTCCACCCTGTGCGTATTTCAAACACTCACTATAATTCTTAAAATCGCTTAATAAACGCTGAGGTAGCTTTATTTTCTGATGCTTGGAAGATTGACATGATCCTCGATTAGCACACCAAACTCAAAGCCCGATTTTACATTTAATGCCATTTCAAAAATATTCTTGGAAAACCTTCTTTTTCATCCGAGTCATAAATTTCCATCTATCCTATCATCAAACAAGTACTATGTACCTATGAAAAATTCCGGAGTGTATTACCTATTTAAATGAAATGCCGAGAGCAATATTAAGAAGCCTTGGACCAATTTTTGCAGTCAGCTTCACCATAGCGTAGAGACAATTTTGAGCGTTTTTAAGGAGTACCAAGGCTATGACTCTCTATTTTAGAATTTCTGTCCTTACGATAATATTTATCTCCTCTTTAAGCCTAGCCGAGACTTCGCATAAGTGTCTTGATGGCCTAGGTACCTCCCAATCCCTTAGTGATCAAGCCTTTCGTATTTCGGGCGAAGCTCCCCCTATTCACCTAGGTAATTACATCGAATTGGTTTACAATCAAAGACAAATAGGAAAAGTTTATCAATTTCCAGGAGATATCGACATAAGATCGGGTGGTAACATAACACTCCCTGGAGAACCTTTTTCACTTGAAATCGCTTACGTTAATGATCAACATACTGAACTTGAAACTAGGGGCATTGCCGGAACTCGAAGATTTTTCAAAGTTAAGAATTCCGATCGTGAATTAGCTTCTAAAAATTGGATTGTGCGAGGCTTACAAAGATTCAGAAAACATCCAACGATTCAGTTGACTGAAGTGGGTCACCTCACTTCAGTCCTTGGAATCTCTGGAGATCCATTTAAGAACGATGCGAGTCCAATCAGGTACTTGGATCGGCAATTTTATTCTGA
>CAZYOE010000012.1:53871-58487 GCA_964648725.1 uncultured Pseudobdellovibrionaceae bacterium
TCCCAGGAACGAGGTTCCGCAGCAACGCGCCACTTCGCTCACCATTTAGCACATTTTGAATCCATTATTAAGGCTAACGAATTTATGCTACAACATTTCAACAGTGGCGCTCCCTTCACTTTGCAGGATCTGCAGATGATTGATACCATAGTTAATAGTGACCAAGTCAATGACGACATCGTACCTATGCCCGGTCGCAATTTAGGTGTTACCTGGCATGATATTCTTAAGGGAGTTTTTCGTGGAAGCGATCCTCAAGTTGTTGAGTATAAGGGAAACGATTATTTCGCCGACATAAGCCACTTAGAAATGGTTATCGAAAAGAAAGCCTCTTACGTTCCCGCGCAAGAAGTCTCCGACCGCATTGCTGCTCTACTTCAACACATCAATCAGATTGATAACCGGAGCAGTCTCAAGGATCTCTTATCAATCTATCAGCAATTCGTATTTGTTAGGCCATTTTATGACGGAAATGGCCAGACAGCGCGAGTTCTCCTCGATTTCATGATGCTCAAAGCCGGCTTCGAACCAATACCTTATAGCGTAGAAATGACCCATGACGTGATCTTTCATAGTATTGAGGAGATCCATGCAAACTTTATGTATCAATACAATAACCATTTAGTCCGTCATGAATCTTTACAAGTCGGCATTTAAAGACGTCTTTCCAAGTCGCTCATATAAACCCGCGGTACGAGCCGACCTCGTTATTATTTTTTCACAGCGAGATAGTAGATCAGCACGCATTTTTAATTGTTTAACTACCACAGGCACTAATTTTTGATTCTTACTTAAATAGCTATTAATGAACTAGGTTTTCTTGAACATTCTCGTCGTTTTCATGCACTAATGCCTCTGTGGCCATTTCTGCCATGGTTTTCAAATTCAATTCTCCATCAACAACAAGTTGCCAGGTCGTAACAAGATTATCTTGCCAAAGCGAATTGAACTTTACGTCAGAAAATTCAAACCAAGCTTCTTTAAATTCAGTCGCACGAACCAAAGCCAATTGAGCCATGTAGGTGGGAAAACTTTCATTAAGCCAAAGGTCATTCCACCACTTCATGGTGACCAAGTCACCAAACCATTGATGGGCAATCTCATGGAGAATAACACCAGCCGTTCGACGATGTTTAGTTCTCGTTTTTTTTCCGCGTTGTATATAGGACTCCCTATAAGTAATGGCTGCTACATTTTCCATTCCTCCACTAGAAAAGGAAGGGGCGATAATTTGATCGAGTTTGGAAAATGGATAAGGTGTGGAAAAAAAATCGGAAAAGAAGGTCGTCTTTATTGGAACGTATTTTGTGGGTGGTTACACAGATCTAGCAGCCCTGGAGTCTGAAGGTAAGCTCGATGGTCTATTGAATGGCTCATGCAATACTCCCTAGGTCAGTGAGCCATCTTGTTTTTTAGATCTTAGTCCTCTTACTCAAGTAATATTCCCAATTGCCTTCGATCACATGCAATTCGTTTCGATCAAGTTCAAACACTTTGGTTGTGATCTCTCGCAAAAGGTAACGATCATGGCTGACGATGATGACGGTCCCAGGAAAATTCTTAATGGCATCAAGGAGCATTTCACGGGATGCAATATCGAGGTGATTGGTTGGTTCATCCAACACCAATAAATTTGGGGCTAGCGCCAATAAACAGGCTAAAACGAATCTACTTTTTACGATTAAGAATTCCAACGCGGAAACTGGCTCTCTCAGCTCCCGCCAAAAGCCGGTTACAAAGAGCTTTCGAGTGCCTTGAATGGGGCGTTTTCAACAATTTGCTATTAGACAAGGATTATGTTGCAACGGGCGGGCGTGAAAATGGACTAGTCAGCTCACAACTGGATCTCCACTTTGATTTACTGAATTTCAGTCGAAGAGTTGTCGATTCTTTTGACAGTTAAGAGGCGATAATTAGAGGTTACGTTGTAGAAATATCGGCAGCAATTGGGGCCCGGGATATCCGTCCGTTATAGATTTAAAACAAAACAAATTGTAGTAGCAATATTTTCAACTGGTTTTGAACATTGATGATTCGTAGGGAAATCTCAATGACACACAAATGTAAAAAGTGATTGAAACTGCCTATCAAACTGGTAACCTTTTCTTATGAAAAAGAATCGCGGAACCATGCTGTTTCTAGTCTTCCTTATCGTAAATCTAAGTTGTTCAAAATCCAATAAGTCTAATCCGGCGGTTCCAGCGAGCCCCAGTGTTCGAACATTTGGAATGGGTTTTAGTCCTTGGCCCTGGGATGCCACTACCGAAGCAGTGGACTGGACCTATCAAGCACTTTCGAGCGACGGTGATTGGATTTCTCAGCACATTGAAGAAGGCGTGCCTTGGCAAGAGGCCTTGAATGAGAGCGATTTCCCAACGGGCTATCAAACGGCGCTTAACGACAGAAAAGCGAAAAGCGTCGGCAAGAAAATCTTACTGCAAATTAATTCTCTAGATATGAATAGAAGTTCCTTAAGTCCATTTCGCACGAATTCAGTAAATGTGGCCTTGACTGCTCCTTGGAGTACCTATCATTTTAATGATCCCACGGTGAAGACGGCCTATTCGAACTATGCGAAAAGAATGACCGACTTCTTTAGTCCTGAGATTTTGTTGACAGGGGTTGAGCTTAACATTCTTCGCACCAAAACCAATGCAAGCCAGTGGGCCGAACTCGTCGAGCTTCAATGTTTTTTGTATCAGGATCTTAAGTCAAGAGGGGTGACTGCACCCATTGGAGTTTCACTGATTACGCCCGCCTTTTATAAACCCCAGCTTTATGCGACAGACCACGATTATAATGTTCAGATTCAAGCACTAAGAGATTTAGAACCCTGTGTGGATATCGTAGCATGGTCAGTCCACCCTTTTATGAGTGGTCTTCTTGCAGACTCATTTCCTGATGATTATTTTGAAACTATCTTTTCTTTGACCCAAAAAACACAAGCGATCTCGGAAAGCTCCTACCCGTCACAGGTCTGGTCGTCCTCGGGACTAACTTGGAATGGTTCTCAAGAAAAACAAAATCAGTTTATTGAGCAAATGCTTACAGGGGCACAAAGTCATAGCCTTAAAGTGGTAATTTGGTATACCGTTCGGGATTACGATCAGTTGTGGGCTCGACCGGTCAATGATGGCGGCCTTGGATCTGATTCGTTATCACTGATTTGGAGAGACACCGGGCTCTATGATGAGTCGGGGAACCCGCGTTCGGGACTGACCACATGGAAAGAATGGTTGCAAAAATAGACTTAGAAGATCCAAATGATCTTGACCGTAGGAAAGATTTGTTCGGCTCCTGTATAACCAAAATATCCCAAATTTCTCACGAAGCTTTGAATTATGCTATCGCGCCTGGTATTGAGATCTTTAAGGCGTCGTTTAGAATACAGGCTGCACAAGGAACGACAAAAAAGCGAGGCTCCAACGCACGAGCCAAATTCAACACCCAAAAGTTCCGACTTGGAAGTGCCAATAAAGCTAAGATTTGCATCGCCAATAGACTCGCCAGATCAATTTACTTTGTTCTTGGCGGTAAAAGCTATAAAGACATCGGTTATATGCGAGGAGATCCGCGGGAAAAGCAAATTGAAACTTTGGTTCGAAAGCTAAAAGCTCTAGGAGTCGTCATATAACACAATGGGCACAAAATGATTACTTTGGTCCGAAAGATTGAAGTGGATTCAACCGGAATTATAAAACAATAGTGCCTTAGTAAAATCAAAATATAAATAACGGAAGTTTAGAGCAAAACCTCCGAATGGACAGCTCTGCCTAAATTTGGAAGTTTCTTACAGAGCAACGTCTTGGCTTGATTTTGGTGCATGTCGTACCCTTTCAAAGGATTGAAAAGGACTATCGAAAACAGCAGTAGACTCGTCTACCAATTGCCTCGGGAAAAATCTACCAATGCACAATCTGACCAGAGACACCAGAGCTTGTAAGTTATTGAACTTATTAGTGATGGTGCACGTGACGTACAAGTAGTCGAACCGCCAAATGCAATTAAAACGATACTGGTGCGATGGAATGGCGTCAAAATTGATTTAAATGAGCTGGCAAGACTACGTTGGATCAAAAATATGACAATTCCAAAAATTTGCAACGCCTTCGGAATGTCTCGGTCCACCATTCAGGCGAGTATTCGAACCATGCGTAAGAGTGGAATTTCAAAGCTGAATTTGACGGAAGAAGAGAAAAAGTTGATTGAATCTGCAATTAGAGAAGAAATTGAAAGATACAACATTCGAGGAGTTCCAAAATGACAGCTCCAATCAAGTTTTTGCAGTGGGTTATGGAAATTGCTTTTATTATTGGACTTGCTGATGGTTTTAGCAACCTTACTTATCGAATGGCAAAAGCTGCCATTCACGTCCATCAGAATGAGCAAGTTTCTTGGGGCAAATTTTCAAGGCAGCTTTGGAATGGTGGCCATAAGCTGGGTAAAAGATCAAAAGTGAAACCCCAGCATCCGTAATCTCGGATGCTTCATAAAGGAGTCAAAGACACCTTTATAAACACTAAATCTAGATTCAATAATTACAGCCTCCTTTAAAAATTCCACTTTTATTGGAGGCGATGAATGAGTCGAATCAATGCCCTATACGTGAGGGTCTC
>CAZYOE010000013.1:0-56685 GCA_964648725.1 uncultured Pseudobdellovibrionaceae bacterium
GCTCGGGTGCTTTACTATTAGCCGGTCGTCACAGTTTAATGGCACAGCGGATTGGACAGGTTTTAAAGCTTATTAATGAGGGAAGCTCAGAAAACCGTCTTCCTAAAGGGAAGAGCAACGAAATCGATCAGGGAGGTGGCAGAGAACAAGGCTTGATTTTGCGAAACGACTGGCTTGAAAGCTTAGGGCTCAAGCTCATTCTCTTTTTGAGAGATGGCGTGCGCAGTCAATCAGAGATCCTACAGTCTCTCTTTGGAGGCTATTCAATGGATATTACCAGCGAAAAAGTGCTGACCAAAGTGGTAGATAACATAAATCGTCACATTGCACGAATTATCGACGTATCCCCCTTGGGCTACTGTCTCAAGTTGGCATAATCCCTGCTTTCAATAAAAGTTATTTAGGGAGATCTAAATGTATGTTTCAGTGATTATTAACTCCAGGGCAGGCTCTGTGAATGAAGAGCTCATTAAAAAGAAGATCAGTCAGGCACTGTTTCGCTGTGACTTGACCTTTTTTGTGCCGAATTCTGTCGCTGAAATGAAAGAATTTATAATTAAGGAAATCGATTCCCAAACCGATGCACTCGTTGTTTGCGGAGGAGATGGAACAATTAATGCCGCCCTCCAAGTTATAATGCCAATTGTGCAGGCTGGGGTAGCAGTCCCTGCTCTATGTATCGTGAGTTCAGGCACGGCCAATGATCTGGCCTATGAACTTGGGGTTGATCACAAAATTCAAACGGCGGTTAGAGCACTTTTGGAGGGCGAACCTAAAAAAGTGGACGTCATCGAGATCTCCAGTGGTGGAGAGATAAAATATATGATCACTTGTGGGGGCGTGGGTATTCCGGCTCGAACGGCTGGCCTGGCCAATACAGTCAGAGGGACTCTCCGACAGATGGCGGAGAAAAAAGAGGCCAATCAATTGCTTCGCTCCATATCCAATACAACTTATCAGACCATTAAACGTCTGGGTGCATCGATATATTCTCTATTACTTTTTTATGCATTTGCGGAATGGGATCACTCTAATTGGGAGATAGAAGTTCTGTCTAAAGAGCAAAAGTCTTTTCGAACCAAATCAGGTTTTGTCTTTGTTAATAATCAGCCCAGCTTAGGGTCCAATTTTTTTCCAGCACCTTATACGGCCAATGACGATGGATTAGTGAACATTCTCATTGTCCCGGTGCGAGGGTGGTTTTCATTATTACAATCCTTGCTGCAGATTCAGAGAGGCAATGTAAATTGGGATCGCCGAAGTCGGTCGCTTGAGACTGCCGAAGCATTAATCCGAGATATTAAAAATAAAAAAGGTCTCTGTTTTTTTGGCGACGGCGAGATTCTTTTCTCGGATGTGAATGAACTCAATATTAAGTGTTTACCAAGGGCCTTGCCCTTTGTGATAAAGGCATAGGTAAGGATATGATGCGACCACGAATCCTTGTTACTGGAGGAACTGGATTTTTAGGGAAATGGGTTGTGGCATTGTTGCGTCAATGGGCTGAAGTGGATGTGCTGACTCGTCGTGAAGCTAATGCACCCGGCATTCTTAAGGGCGATCTCAGTCGATGGAATGCTGACCTCGAAATTGTAGATTTAGCAGATCGCAAGTATGCGCTCTGTCTGCATTTAGCGGGACTTTATGATTTGCGCGCCAGTCGAGAAGAGTGTTGTCTCAATAACACATTTGCCACTTCCACGATTTTGAAAGTTGTGGATGAACTCAAAATTCCTCGTTTTATTCAGACCTCCTCAGTGGCTGCGGTGATCAATACCCCACTGAGTTATGTCAGCACTGAAGACGATTATTTTGGGCAGCCGTTTCCAGATGCTTACTCTGAGTCAAAGTCCCAGTGTGAGCGCATTCTTAATTCATGGGAAGGACAAGTTACCCATAAAGTGAATCTTCGTTTAGGTGTTTTAGTTGGCGATACCCAGCAGGGCAAGATTGAACGCCTGGATGGCCCTTATTTCCTCGCTAGAGTTCTGACGGAAAAGAAGTCGTTGCTCGAAAAAATACCGTTTCCACTTTTATTGCCAGGAAATAGTTCAGTGCATTTACCAATTGTTCCTGTCGATGCGGCTGCAAAAGCGATCAATTTTGTTTCGAAATATCTAATGACGGCTCAACCGAAAGATCTGACTCTCCATTTGACGCCTCGAATGGGTTTGAGTCATGCACAGCTTTATGCATCGGCCCTGAAATATCTGCACATTAAGAATCGTGGCTTTCGTCTCATCAATTTACGCGCAAAAGGAGTCTTGCCTGATATTTTCTGTCAATTGACTGATTTGCCAGCCGAAGAACTCTATTATTTTATGAAGTTCCCTCGTTACGAGGTTAAGTCAACTCTTGAGATTTTGAATTCCGACTGGTGCCCTGAGTTTTCATCCTATGAAAAAGTATTTTGGAGGGGTTATGAAAACTTCTTATCGAATTCTTGAAGTTAGTTTTGGACGCCCGAGTTGGGATCACAGTTTTCATTTTAGTCTGCAGGGTCATAATTTTGAAGTTCAGCGTGTCGGCGCAAATTTCTCTATCGCCGCGATGAAACAGATCATTAACAATATGCGGAATGATGTCGATGCGATTGCGGTGAACCATTTGCCTCCACGCATGAAGTTGAACAACAAAGCTTATTTACATCCCCAGTACCTTGAGATCATGAATTTGCCCAGTCCGGTTCCACTCCGTGATGGAAGCAGTGTGCGTGAGATTTGCAACTTGTTGAGTTTGCGTGAACTTATTGAAAGAGGTGAAGTTGATCCCAAAAAGGGAGTCTTTTTTCCGACGGCTCTCTTTAATCTCGAAGTCGAAGAGTTTTTGCGCAAAGAGTACGGTGCTAAAATTTTATTGGGAGATGCTTTCTCGCTTTTAGGATTGCCGCTCGTGATCAATCCCTTTAAGGGGCTTGCCCGACTGGCGGGAGTAGCCATTGCAGGCGTTAGTTTAAAAGACTTACGCTCAGCCACCCCCGTTGTGACCAGTAAATTACAATCTTTGGGCCGATCGCTCATTTCTTCTCAGATCGAATCCGCTCAATATATTATGGCGGATCTCGGGCTCTTGTTATTATTCGGCGATTCCTTGGATTTTATCCGTAACAAAGAAATCATTGTGACCTCTCATCACGTCGGTCAAGCGGAATCGCTGATGAAATTTGGTCCGCGAAAAATCATAAGCCTTATTCCGTGGCACTTCCGAGTTGGTAATGTGATGAACTATCCGATCATTGACGCGGCCCTTTGCCTTATCAATGGCAAGACCGGCGTCATGGGTCTAAAGGATTGGGAAGAGTTATTACAGGTTCCTTCGGAACATCGACAAGCCATTCGTCGCTATATTTTAATTCGTAATGAATCGGTCCAGTCTAAAATGTCGAAAGTCATTTATAAGACACGCGATTATTTTTCGGAAGAGAAAAAGCCTGACTTTGCATTTGTGATTCATGCTTTATCCCATCGAGATTTTGAGAATGTGCCTGTTCTAGGTAACGCGATTCGCTTACTTCCTGAAAAATGGAACGATGGATTTGATCGAACGGTGTCGAAGTTACCGCCTTTTGTATATGGCGAGATAAAGCATATCACCAGCAAGGCTACCGGCAAAGAAGTGAATGGGATCATCTATGCCGTACCGGCCACGCCAAAAGTCCTAAAGGGAAGTGACCCCGATCAATTTTATAAAATGATTGAACGTGTTTGTTATGATGCCGCGTCGAGAGGCGCAAAGATTATTGGCCTTGGCGCCTACACAAAAATTGTTGGTGATTCAGGAATTTCAATCAATCAACTGAGTCCGATTCCTGTAACCACCGGCAACAGTCTCAGTGCTTCGGCGACGCTGTGGGCTCTCCGCGATGTGATGCTGCGAATGAAATTAGTATCAACATCTGGTCCCAATCAGTTGATCGAAGGCTCAGCCATGGTGATTGGAGCGACCGGATCTATTGGCAGTGTCTCGGCAAAGTTGTTGGCTCTCGCGTTTAAGAAACTCTACTTAGTCGCACCTCGACTGGATCGCCTTATGGATTTAGCCCGCGAAATAGAAGTCTTGAATCCACATTGCGAAGTGATTCTTTCACAAGATGCAAATTTTTGCGCCGAAGAGGTGGATGCTTTAGTGACGGCCACTAGTGCTTTTGATCACAAGATTGTGGATGTCATGCAGCTTAAACCAGGCTGTGTGGTTTGCGATTGCTCGCGGCCGCTTGATTTCACCATCGAAGATGCCCAGAAACGTCCCGATGTTTTGATCATCGAATCCGGCGAGGTGACTTTGCCTGGCCCAGTCGAAATAAAAGGTGATCTTGGTTTGCCAGGAAATGCAGTCTATGCCTGCTTGGCGGAAACGGCTTTATTGGCAATGGAAGAACGCTACGAGTCTTTTACTTTAGGTCGTGAGATTGATTGGAAGAAAGTAAAAGATATTTATAAACTCGCCCTTCGTCATGGCGTCGAGTTGGCAGAGATCCAAGGTCATATGGGTTTTGTGACCGAAAAAGAGATTCAGTTGATTTGTGAATTAGTTTTAAAAAGAAAAAATAAAAATAATAGATAGAGGAGTAGCAAAATGTTTCGAATCCTGTTTGCAAGTCTGATTTTAGTGGGAGCTATGGCTCCGGTGGTAAAAGCGGCTTCGCCAGCCGAGCTTTTAGTCAAAGCGGCCGATGATATTCGTAACCCATCTGAGGCTTTTGAAATGAATATCAAAGTGGAAGACTCTGAAGGAAACAACAGCGCCTTTTCAGTCTTTTTGAAAGGAAAAGAGCAAACCTTGATTGTCACTAAAGAACCCTCTCGCGATCGCGGTCGTAATATGTTAATGTTAGACCGGGATTTTAATGTTTATGTGCCAAATTTAAAAAGGTCGATGCGTTTGTCTCTTTCCCAAAAATTATCAGGACAAGTTTCAAACGGAGATATTGCTCGCACACGATGGTACGGTGATTATGACGTGAAAGAAGAAGGCAGCGATGCAAAAGAGATTCGTTTATTTTTGAAAGCGAAAAGAGACAATCTGACTTATGCAGCGATTCGCCTTTGGGTGGATAAGGCCACTAAGCGTCCGGTTCGCACTGAGTACTTAGGTTCCAATGGAACGACTGTATTAAAGAAAGCTTATTTTGAAAGTTACAAAACAATGGAAGGAGCTATGCGCCCTTCGGTTCTTCGAATTGAAGATACCGCTGGTAAGACCAGCCGAATTATTATCAATGAGATGAAGAAAAAGAGCTTCGAAGACTCTTTCTTCAGCATTCGCAATATGGAGACTTTGAGATAGCATGCTGAAAAAGGTGGTGGCACTGTTAGCGCCCTTTTTCATGAGTGCACTGGCTTTGGCGGAATGGAATTGGACGCCGAGGCTGGAGAACTATCAATCCGAGCGGCTGAATAACCAGCGTTTGTTGATCAAAAATACTTTGAATTTGGATCTCAATTGGGTTCGTTTATATTCGGAGTCTTTTGCTGAACAAAACGTAAATTCAACCTTTGCTGAGGAACTTCGAAGTCCCGCTAAAGGTTACCTCCAAGAAGCCTATCTAGAGTTTCATTGGGGAGATTTTTTTGTAAAGATTGGAAGGCAAGCCGTTCGTTGGAGTGAGATGTGGGCCACCCCCTCCTTAGATGTGTTCACTGGCCATCGATTCAATCGGGCATTCTTGGATCCTTTAGCGGAACAACTGACTCATTCAACAGGCCTCTTGGTGTCTTATGCGGGACGAAGCTTTAGCCTCGATGCCTATTCCCTATGGCAGGGCGCCGAAACCACTTATCCGGAACCATTTTTTGAAAAAGAGCCGATTGTTCGAAGTTCGATCGAGGGTGGACTTCGCGGGAAGTTAGACTTTGCCGGTCATCAATTTTCTGCGGTCGCTGCCAGCTTAGAGAAAAGCTACGTTTTTGGTGCCGGATGGAGTTATGCATTTGAAACCTTTGTTCCAAAACTCGAAGTTGGTGAAAGGCGTTGGGAAAATGCTGAGGATCGGCCTTTTCAACCTACTCAGGTTGATTTCGGCAGCGTAGGAATGGATATGTTCCTGGATCGTTGGATGCTCACGCCTCAACTCACTGTGGCGTATGATGATTGGAACGAGCGGGTCACGAATTTGTATTATGGCAATATTAGTTGGATTGGCGATCAGCATGAGTTTGCCCTTCAAGGCAGTCTCTATGATCCTTTACTGGGCCAGTTTTTACATCTGGGTTATACTTATAAACCAAGTGGTTTATGGATGCTCCAAACGTTTTGGCAAAATTATGATGGAAGTTTTGATTCGATCTATGGAGCTTATCGGGATTCAATCGGTAGTTCGGTGGTCGGGATGCGCTTGCAGATGGACTATGATATTTTTGGACATTAAAAAGATTTTGATGAAAAAGAGCCAAATTCAAGGCGCCAAGCTTCAGATCGAATGAGGCGTAGTTCCCCTACGTTGAGTGAGAGATGAAGTGAAGGCAACGCAGAAGTTGGACTTTTTCAGCGGAATCTAAATAAGGGAGATTTACTATGCATGGTTACTTTGACGGACTTAATTATAGCCTGGCCAATGAAGATACGTGGATTGAGTATTCTTTGCTCGAAAAAAATACCGAAAGAGTTTTGACTGTGGCAGGTTCAGGTGCTCGTTGCATGCCTCTTCTTGCACGTAACCCGAAGTATTTGGATCTGGTGGATCTTTCCGAACCGCAGTTGTTTTTAGCGGAACTGCGCTTTCAATCAGCGCGATCACTTTCTTATGATGAATGGTTGTTTTTTATGGGTTATCGCGGAGCTTTACCGGGTAATCCAATGTTAGTGGTGAGCCGCCTCGAACTTTTCAATAAAGTGAAAGGGCTCAACCCGGAAACTCAAAAGTACTGGTCGGATCGAAGTGATGCTTGGGATGAGACTGGGTTTATTTTATTAGGTAAATGGGAAAGTCACTTTCAAAAAATTGGTTTTCTCTTTAGAAATATCCTACAATGTGATTTTGAGCCGATTTTTACTGCCCAGAATCTGGAGGAACAAAAAAAGCTTTACGAAAAAGAATGGCCCAAACTCCGCTGGAATAGTTTTCTAAAAATCGTGGCCAGCGAATTTGTGTTTGATCGCTTTTTATATAAGGGACACTTCTCAGGAAAGTCGGATCGTAAGACCGAAGAAAAATCAGTTTCTCAGTTTATTCATGATGAGTTCAAACGATTATTTACCACTCAGTTAGTCCGTAAAAACTATTTTATTCAAACTTTATTTTTAGGGCGTATTAGATTTGAAGAAGGTTTGCCACTTGAGGCCCAGCGGGATGTCTTTGATGCCGTAAAAGCATCGAAAACCGAAGTGCACTATATTAAAGGAAGCATGCTCGAACCCATGGCCCAGAATGCCTATAACTTTGTGTCACTCTCAGATACGATCTCTTATCTTCCTGAAGAATTGGCTAATCCTTTACTGCAGCGGATGCATTCAGATACTCCAAAGGGCTGTGTAATGGTCATTCGCTCCTTTTTGCGGGCGCCAACAGCAATGGATAAGGCGGGTTGGGAATTAGACCTTGAAAAAGCGAAGTGGGCTCAGTCTATTGATGGAACTGGAATCTATAGGTTCCAGATCTACATTAAAGGTTAACTAACTTGCCAAAATCGAAGGGAATGTCCCGGATTGGAGCAATCTGGGAGGTAATTTATAAACAAAAGTCCTTGTTTCGCCGCAGCCTTAGATCTTTTATTGCGAATGTTTAGTTGATGTTTCCATCGTGATCGATAGAAACATGTTCATTATTAGCTTCACGGCTAGCCACGGTGTTACCTGCCTTGCTGAGCGGTTTGATAAAAATAGAGTCTGCCGAGGCAAGGTTGGTTTCATCGTATTTTCTAAAGGAGGACACACATTGACCAATCGCGGAACCATATCCCGCCGTGCCTCCACCATTGTAAGCTGCACCGATGCGCTCGGCCTGGGCGATAGAAGGTGATAAATAAACTTTGCGCCGCTTCTTACCTTTGCCTCTGATGGCATACTTTGCTCGGGCATTGCTTTTTGCAGCCCTTAATTCAGAAATATGGAGGGCATTGACACAAATGGCATGATCTCTGTAAAAAGGGCTAAGTTGATTGCTTGGAGCTTCAGTTTTTGCATCATATATCGCGTCTTTAACGTTGGAGCTGTTGACCGATCTGAATGAAATAGAGCTGTAACTTCTGGGTTGATTGCTGGCATTGGACAACATATTAAGGCAACGATCCATTTTTTCCTTTTTATCAGCGTCGTTGGCAAGAATATCGTCGTAACCAGCCCAAGTACTAAAAGTTGTTTGTGCAAGCCCAACACCACAATATTTTTTTCCGTTTCCGCCACAAACCGCGAGCCTGTCAAAATCCACATCGTAGGGGTCCCTATCGTTTTTTACGTTAGAACTTTCTTGACGTAAAATACAATAAGGAATCTCGGGGTCCACTTTTAATTCAAAAGCTTCATAGGCCTTCAAAGTCTGACTGCGAACGCAGTGGGCGCTCATGTCTTCACTGTAGCTGCCTTTGGTTTCTCGATCATGACAATCAATCTGAATGGGGATTTTATCTATGACAGGAAACAACGATTCAGTCATTCGTTGCATATAGGGGTCGCTCTGGATGTCGAATCGCTTTTGGGTCGTAACTCTATTATGAAGAAAGTCCAAACTGTTATCTCGCTTAGGTGCTGATCCAAGACAACCTGTAAGAAGGCCAATGGTGGCCGATAGTATCACCAAACTAAATCGAGAGTAGAGACTGGTTTCTTGGGTTATCATAAAATCCCCCTTCCTGCTTTTTCATAAGAGCAAGGCCAATGCCGGCGGAGTGTCTCAACATGGAGCACTCCCGTTGAACTTGCAGATGGGGGTAAACTTACCTCATTTTAATAGAGGTGTTTTGATACAGCTCATGGCTTGCCGAAGAAAGGCCGCTATTGGGTAGGGATTGGCTAGAAGTTTGACGATTCAGAGGGGTGCAATGATATTTAGGTAAATGCTTGCAGGTCGGTTTGAGACAGCAGCTCTGAAATTGAACCGCTAAGATTCAGAAAAAATAGTGGCAGGTATAAACAAAATAAGTTTGTTCCTAAGATTTCCCACTCTGAAACCATAGTTTAATCGCCACATAGATCAGAAGGACAGAAAATCCCCGCGAAAGGTATTTCAGAGGCAAAACCATGGAGAGTCTTGAACCCAAAAAGGCCCCTAAAAACATCCCAATACTGACCACTAATCCCATTTTAATGTGGGAGGTATTCACAATCCCTGCTTTGTAATATTCCCATACGCCAAGTATGCCGACAGGTAAGATCATAGCGATAAGGGAAGTGGCGCTGGCAGTTCGCTGTTCTAGGCCATAAATAAATACGAGCAGAGGTACAATAATCACGCCTCCGCCAATTCCAAATAAACCAGATCCAATACCGGCAGCAAACCCTATCACGGAGAGGAATAATGATTGTAGTGTCGTCATAAACCAAGTTTATTTGTATTGTAAGCGTTGGTCAATGAACCACTACTGACCGAGCAGCGTTATAAATGGCGATGAGTGCACTTTGCCCTTTTTGACCGATCGTCGTTAGGGCCCTGAAGGCCAGGGGTAAAGTGAAACAAGAGAGTTTCGAACTGCTGCAGGAAGTGAAAGCACTGTTGAGTCATGAAATCCCTGATGGAAGTTATAATCAGATTTTGAAACGAATGGCCCTCTCGATCTTTTTCATGAGAGCATTGGTTTCTTTGTGGCTTTCGGGTGCGACAAAAACCGTGTCGTCGCCGGCGATACAACCCAGAATTTCATCGGAAAACGTCATATCCACGAAACGTCCAACAAGTGAGGCGGAGCCCGGGTGAGTTCGAATGACAATCAGAGAACCGTTGGAGCGGATACTTGTGACCATTTCGATGAGCGAGGAGGTTTTAACTGGTACAAACATCTCTTCGGGGAGTCGATAAACCGTTCGGCCTTTGCTATCAATGGCCCGAATGGCTCCAAGTTTGCGTAAATCCCTTGAAACCGTAGATTGTGTCACCGAAAAATTCGATTTTTCTAATTTTTCAACCAATTCCTCTTGGGTGCTCAAATCTCCTTCCGCCAATAAACCGCGGAGAAATTCGCGTCTTGATTTAACTGGTTTTCCCATTAAAAACTCCAATTACCATTTACATAAAGTTTTAACTCATTAACTTTACCAAGATTGCCTTTTGCACATGAAGACGGTTTTCACTCTGTTGGAAGATCGCTGATTGCGGATGATCAGGGAGATTTTGAGAAATCTCTTTTCCACGAACCATCGGCATACAATGTAAAACGATCGCCTTTGCATCTGCTTTCGCTAAGAGTGACTCATTGATCTGGTACCCTTCGAACGCAGCCTCTCTTGAGGCTTCTTCGTGTTCAAAGCCCATACTGGTCCAAACATCGGTATAAAGGGCATGAGCATTGGACGCTGCTGACTCCGGGGTGGCATGTGCGGTGATTGATCCGCCACCTTCCTGTGCCAATTGTTTAGAGGTCTTTACGACGAAGGCGTTGGGTTCATAACCCACAGGGCAGGCATAATGAAGCTCAATACCCAGGCGCGGACACAATAACATCAGGCTATGCAACATATTGTTGCCATCACCAATATAAGCCAAACGTAAACTCTTTAAGTTTGTAAATCGTTCTTGTAGAGTTAAAAGATCAGCCATAACTTGGCATGGGTGGTGAGAATCAGTGAGGCCATTGATGATTGGAATCGATGAGAGCTTTGCCATTCGCTCCACATAGGCGTGATCGAAGGTGCGAATCATCAGCCCATGGGCATAACCCGCGAGCACGCGAATGACGTCTTCGGGATCTTCGGTTTTACGACTGGAACCGATACTTTCAATACTGTGGGCGCCAAGTTCATTGATCGCGACGGAAAAACTCAAACGAGTCCGCAGCGATGGCTTGTCAAAAAGCATGACAACAGTCTTGCCATTTAATAGAGGGCGTAGAACTCCTTGAGATCTTTCGTTTTTAAGAGTAGCCGCTAGTGTTAAAACATCTTGCAGTTCTTGGCTCGACCACTCTTCTCCTGTCAAAAAGTGAGGTTTGTTGTAAACTGCGCGGCTTGGTTTTGTGGATTCAAGGGAAATTTGTGACATAAGTAATTCCTAAGTTAAAGAGGGATTTTGTGAAGGTTGTGGGGATTTGTCCGAATGCTTGTTGTTGCGTTTTGGTTCCAACGATCGCAAGCGGCAAACAGTTCCCACTCCTCGATCAGTGAATAACTCTTCAATGAGTCCATGGGGACGTTTGGCATTAATTATGTGAACATCCTTTACACCATGGCGAAGAGCATAGAGAATTGTTTGGGTCTTGGCGAGCATTCCCCCTTTAACGACTCCTTGATCAATGAGGCTTTCCAGTTGACCGGCGTCCAGTTCTGAAATTAGGTTCATCTGTGAATCAAGAATTCCGTCTTGATCCGTCAGGAAAAATGCTTTCTTGATTTTCATGGCTTCGGCAATACGTGCTGCGGCCCAATCCGCATTAATATTATAAGCATCACCCTTTTTACCCACGCCCACTGGCGCAATCACTGGAATCAGTGGCGCTGAACGCTGAGTGGAGTTCTTTTGTTGGTGATCCATCAAGGCTTGAATGGAGGCGATATCGACTTTCTCAATAAGGCCTACTTGTTGGAGTCTTGGGTCTGCCTGCCGACACTGCAACAAGGAAGCATCCGCGCCCGACAAGCCAATAGCTCTAACACCTGATTGATTGAGGGCACGAACAATGCGATGGTTCACTTGGCCGCAAAGGACCATCTCAATAACTTCCATCATTTCCGGAGTTGTGACCCGCAAGCCATCCACGAATTCCCATTGAATTCCGCGTAAAGTGAGCTCTTTATTAATACTTGGACCACCACCATGCACGAGAACTAAATTAATTCCTACCGAGTGAATTAACGAGAGGTCTTCACACAGCGATTCTACAAGACTGTGATCTTGAAGAGCCGCTCCGCCTAGCTTAATCAACAAAGTTTGATGCCGAAATTTTTGAATATAGCCGAGAGAGGCCAGAGTTGCATCCAAGGTGTTCATGAGTACTCCGTATTAATATCCACATACTTGCGCGACAAATCGCAACCCCAAGCGGTGGCCACGGCATCACCAGAGTGAAACTCCACGTCGATAATCACCGTATCACGCTTGAGATTTTGTCGAAGGGCTGCGCGATCAAACTCGATCACCGTTCCATTCATAAAAACCGGAGTGCCTTGAATATAAAGGTCCATTTTCATGAGCGCGCTGAAAGGAACTTGCTCTGCCCCTAAGCGCGCGACAATCCGACCCCAGTTAGGATCTTCGCCATGAATGGCCGTTTTAATGAGAGGGCTTAAAGTCACCCCTCGTGCGGCTTTCCTTGCGATTTCAAGTGAAGGTGCGCCTTTCAGATTCACTTCAATGAGCTTAGTAGCGCCTTCGCCATCCCGAGCAATGGATTTAGCCAGGGTTTGCATGACTGAGAGAAGGGCAGCATTGAATTTCTTTTCATCCGCCTCTGTCTCGAGGCCACACTGACTCATACCATTGGCCATCATGAAAACACAATCATTGGTAGAACTGTCACCATCGACACTGATCATATTAAAACTCTTATCAACAGTTTGTTGTAAAAGTGTTTGCGCTTTTGCCTCTGGTAAAATGGCATCCGTTAAAACATATCCCAGCATGGTCGCCATATTCGGATGAATCATTCCAGAACCCTTACATAAACCTGTCAGGCGGACGGAGCCAGTGCTCAATGCCACTTCAGTAGTTACTGTTTTAGGAACAAGATCCGTGGTTAAAATCGCGAGAGCAAAAGCCTCCGCGTTATCAACACGGCGTTGAACAAGATCTGGCATGGCGCTGCTGATTTTTTCAATGGCAAGATGCTGACCAATAACTCCAGTAGAAGCGGTGAGTACCTGATGAGATTCGCAGCCCAAATGGGCCGCTGCCGATTGAGCCATCTTTAAGTTGTTTTCATCACCAATAGGGCCCGTGGCTGCATTGGCCTGACCACTGTTGGTCACAATGGCACGAATGTTTGATGAAGGTAGAAGCGTCTGACAATAACGAATTGGTGCCGCTTTCATTTCATTGAGAGTGAAAACGCCTACCGTGATGGATGGGACTTCGGATAAAATTAAGCCCAGATCAGGACGATATTTTCTAACGCCACTGTTGATGCCGCTGGTGCTGAAGCCTTTAGGAAGTGGGGTGCGGGAAATTCCCGGGCCAGTCTGTACAAAATTTTCGCTCATAATAATCCCTCGCGGTGTAAAAGGCCGGTGTGTACAGGCCATCCCCATAAACAATTCATATTTTCAATCGCTTGAGTCGCAGCACCTTTCATTAAATTGTCGATGCTGGAATAAAGATAAAGTTTGGATCCATCAACCGCATAAGCCAAATGCGTGCGAGCACTGCCTACCACATGTTTGAGAGAGAGAAGTGGGGCGCCTTCGCTACGATCCGCTTGAGCATAGCGCACTAAGGGATAATTTTCATAAGCAGTTTTAAAAGCCGACTCGATATCCTGAACCTTTACGCCGTCTTTTAGGTGCGCATAAATGCCAGCAATAATCCCTCGGCGAACAGGGATCAAGGTGGTGGAGAATATCGGGTTAATTTCCGTGCCGGCAATTTTACCAATGTGTTCGCAGATTTCCGGAAAATGTTGGTGCTTGCCAATCTTATAGGGAAGGCACTCTCCTTCAACTTCAGCAAAAAGCTGGGTCTCAGAGGCCTTTTTGCCAGCACCAGTAGTTCCAGATTTAGCATCAATAACAATGATGTCGGTCTTCAATAAATTTTGTTTAAGTAAAGGAATCAAGGCCATTTGTACGGCTGTAGCATAGCAACCTGGATTGGCAATCAATTGCGCGCCAACTTTACCTTGGATGGGCGTAAACGGACTCAGGCCATAGGTGGCCTCACCTAAAAGCGCCGTGCTTTTATGTTCAAAACCATACCACTTTTTATAACTATCATTGCTCGCAAGGCGAAACGCACCACTAATATCAATGACTTTAGTAGCAGCATTGAGCAGTGTCGGCGCGAGTTCCATCGATACATCTGCCGGGGTTGCTAAAAAAACGACTTCAAGTTGAGATATTGAATCCAGCATTTGCGGAATCGTCAGGGCCGTCACTTGACGATCCAGGGCTTCCGGCAACCAATGCTTCAACTGGATCTGGGATTCATTGATTCCGAGAGTGAGGCTTTCTACATAAGGATGTTGCAATAAGCTTCGGCCTAGCTCCATGCCAGAATAGCCGCGGGCACCGACTATGCCGATGCGAAGGCGATTTTGCTTCTTGTTGGGTGATGAATAAGTATGCATATATGAGCATAGTTATGCACAAAATAAGTTCTGTCAAGGTTATATTCGCTTTAAGCTTGCATAATCAGAAAAAATATGCAAAATGGGTGACTTCAAAAAAAGGAGCTGCGCATGTCAGGCACAAAAAAAGTGGTATTGGTTTATTCCGGAGGATTAGACACGACGGTTTGTATTCCCTTGATGAAAGAGGAATACGGTTATGATGAAATAATCACGGTTACTGTTGATGTGGGACAACCTCGCGAAGATATTCAACAGGCAGAAGAAAAGGCGAAAGTCCTTAAAACAACTCATTTTACAGTCGATGCTCGCGCTGAGTTCGCTGAAAAGTTCTGTTATGCTGCTGTTAAAGCCAATGCTTACTATGAAGGATATCCCTTGAGCACTTCTATCGCTCGACCGATTATCAGTCAAAAAGCCGTTGAAGTGGCTCAGAAAGTTGGAGCCACTGCATTTGCTCATGGTTGTACAGGAAAAGGCAATGACCAGTTTCGTATTGAATACATCTTACGAGCAATGATGCCTACAGCAACGATTCATGCTCCCGTGCGTGAGCGAAATATGACTCGTATTTGGGAAATCGAATACGCTCAAGCTCGCAACTTGCCGATCAAACAAAGTCTCGAAAAGATCTGGAGCATCGATGAAAATCTATGGGGCCGATCGATTGAAGGCGGACGACTCGAAGATCCAAATTTTGCACCACCAGAAGAGATTTTCCAATGGACTAAAGGTCCATTGACCGCTCTTAATGAACCATCGGAAGTGGCCGTGGAATTTAAACATGGGGCCCCGGTTGCCATCAATGGTTCAGCTTTAGAACCAGCGGACCTTATCATGAAGGTCAACCAGATTGCCGGCGACAATGGCGTTGGTCGTATTGATATCATGGAAGACCGTATGCTCGGTTTGAAAGTCCGTGAAAATTACGAATGTCCAGGTTCAACTTTGATTTTGATTGCTCACAAGGCTCTCGAAGCATTGGTACTCACTCGCGATGAATTGCGATTCAAGCAAGTGATTGATCAAGAATGGTCTCGCTTGGCCTATGAAGGCTTGTGGTTGGATCCTTTAAAAGAAGACCTTGAGGCTTTCATTGATAAAACGCAAGAGCGAGTCACTGGTGAAGTGGTCATGCGCCTTTACAAGGGGCATTGCCAAGTGGTTCGCCGATCGAGCCCATGGGCTCTTTATTCAGAAGCACTTGCGTCTTTTGATAATGCGGAAGCCTATGATCAACGTGATAGCACTGGAACTGTAAAACAGTTTGGACTTCAGTCACGTATGTACCTTCAACTTAAACAGAATCAATCGGTGATTTCATGAGCAAACTTTGGGGTGGACGATTTAGTGAAAAGACTGACCAACTTGTTGAGGAGTTCTCTTCCTCCCTTGGCCTCGATCAGCGAATGTGGAAAGAGGATATTGAAGGGAGTCTCGCCCACGGTGCGATGCTCATGAAGCAAGAAATTATTGGCAAAGAGGATGGTCAACTCATCCTCTCGGCACTCAAACAAATTGCTAAGGAAATTGAATCGGAATTACTAACAGGAAAGATACCTTTCTCGCCGGACTCTGAGGATATTCATTCAGAGATTGAACATCGCCTCTATGCCAAAGTTGGCCCCATAGCGGGTAAATTACACACAGCGCGCAGTCGCAATGATCAGGTCGCTACGGATTTGCGATTGTATCTTCGTCATCAGATCGAAGGTCTCAATCAAGATATTTTAGCATTGCAAAAATGGGTTGTTTCGACGGCGCAAGAGCATCTCGAAACCCTTTTACCAGGTCTGACTCATATGCAACATGGCCAGCCGGTGAGTTTGGCACATCACTTGATGGCCTACTTTTGGATGTTGCAACGGGATCGTTCGCGTTTGCAGGATTGCGCGAAAAGAGTGAATGTGCTTCCTTTGGGTTCAGCAGCTTTGGCCGGAACGTCTTTTCCAATTGATCGCCAAATGGTGGCCCATGAACTTCAGTTTTCTTCAGTCACCGAAAACAGTTTAGATGCGGTATCTGATCGCGACTTTGTAGTGGAATTCCTTTCATCTGCGGCAACTTTAATGTTGCATCTTTCTCGCTGGGCAGAAGAAGTCGTACTTTGGAGCATGCCAGAATTTCAGTTTATAGAGCTCGCCGATTCGGTAACCACCGGAAGTAGTATCATGCCACAAAAGAAAAACCCTGATGTTTCAGAACTCATTCGAGGACGCACGGGGCGGGTGAACGGTGCTCTGATGGGAATTCTGACCGTAATGAAGGCTTTACCTCTGTCGTATCAACGCGATCTTCAAGAAGATAAATATCATTTGTTTGAAGGTATTGATAGTGTTCGCTATTGCGTAAAATTAATGCATTTACAAATGCAGAAAGCGCAGTTTCGTAAAGAAAAAATGTTTATAACCCTCTCTGGTGATGCTTCTAATGCGACAGATTTGGCCGACTATTTGGCGAAAGCAGGCCTGCCATTCCGTGAAGCGCATGAAGTCGTGGGAAGAATTGTTCGTCATAGCATTGAAAACAACGTTTTTATTGAAAATATGAGTCTAAAAAACCTCCGAGACTTTCATTCTCTTTTTAATGAAGATGCTCTGGAGATTGTTAAGCATGTGAATGTGATGAAGGCGCGAACCAGCGAAGGGGGAACCAGTCCCGCATCGGTTCAAAAGCAAATTGAGAAGGCGATTTTGGCACTTAAATCATTATAATTGGATATAGCATCAAAATTGCGATATGTTGGTGACTCAACTTATCGTTTTGTTTAGCGGAGTACAATTTTGAAGCATTGGCAACCATACCTCATAGCGATTGTGATTGGATTGTTGGTTGGCATCGAGCGCGAAAAAGCGCATCCCATGAAAAAAGCCATGGGAGTAAGAACGTTTCTTCTGATCAGTCTTTTAGGCGCCATTGCCGGTGATTTGCAAAATGTTTGGTTATCTTCACTTTTAACATCGTTCACCTTAGGACTTATTCTCATCTCCTATTTCACTCAGGCAAATGCAAACGGTCCATCGGTTGATCGAGGTCTTACCACTGAATTTGCGGCAGGAATTGTCTTTTGCCTGGGATATGCGGCTCATCAGTCGCCGGCACTATCTGCGATGATTGGTCCTGTTGTTGCCTTGATTTTGTTTTCAAAGGCATCATTGCATCGTTTCACGCATGCATTGAAACCATCGGAGTTGGAGGCCGCGTTGCTGCTCTTATTAGGAGGAGTGGCAGTGATCAATTTGGCCCCTGATGCGGTGGTGGATCCGTGGGGAATTTTTAATCCGCGAAGGTTTGGATATTTAATTATTGCGTTAGCGACAGTGGAGTTTTCCAGTTACATTCTTGCTAAAGTCATCGGCGAGAAAACCGGATCTTTGATTATTGGATTTTTGGGGGGATTGGTTTCTAGTACGGCGATTTTGTTTTCATCAGCAAGACAAACCAAAAAGACCCCTGAAAACTGGCGCACTTTGGTTTGCTCAACGCTGGCGGCCACTTTAGCATCAATCGGTGAATTACTTTTTATTGTAGCTTTGATCGCGCCAGAGTTATTAGTGAGAATAGTTTTACCGACCGGAACTGGTTTGCTCTTTGGAGCGGCGGCATTAGTGGGATTGACAAAGCAAACGCAAATTCCAAGCCAAAGTTCAGGATTGAGTTTAAAATCACCTTTGGAATGGAAAGGGGTTTTTCGTCTTTCCCTAATGCTAGGAGGGATTTTAGCATTAATCTCCCTAGCGAAACTTTGGCTGGGAGATGATGCAACCTTTGCCTTATCCTTTGTGACAGGACTTTTTGAATTACACGGAGTTGCGCTGGCTAATGCAACGATGTTTAGTCATGGGCAAGTGACTGTCGAGGTTGCGAGTATCAGTATTCTTTTAGCGGTGATTGCTAGTCTTATCGCTAAGATTGCGATCTCGTGGACGCTCTGTCGTGGTTTGTTTGCCCGAATTTTGTCGGCCATTTTTGCCGCGATGGTAATGATGATTTCACTTTCTGCGTGGCTGATTTTTGGCTACTCTTAACCACTGGTAATGAAGGAGAAGCTTAATTTGAGTAAAATATATTCACTCAAATTAAGTTTATTTATTTTTTTTCATCTATTGAACTGTGGGCTTAGCGAGACGGTCGACAGCGTCCAGAACATCCTCTGCTTGTTTTTCGGTTGAGGCATCATGGTCGACCCAGACTACTTTGCCGTCCTTCAAAAGAAAGGCTTGGCGACTTGCAAATCCAAGTCTCACAGGTACGCCAAAAGCCTTCGCGACATGTTCATCCTCATCAGAAATGAGATCAAAGGGAAGTTTCAAGCTCGAATGGAATTCCTGTTGTTTTGAAACCGAGTCCGTACTAACTCCGACGATGCTGATGTTTTTTGCGTTCAGCACAGAGAAACTGTCTCTCAGACTCTTGTTTTGCGCCGTACATCCGGGAGTATTGGCACGGGGATAAAAAAAGACCAACAGAAAACCCTTTTGGTAGTGATCCTTGAATGAATAATTTTTGTTGAGATGATTGACGGCAGTGATATCTGGAGCTTTGTCACCAACCTCTACAGCCATGAGGGGTGACCCCATCAACAAACAACTGCAAATCATAAAGTAGGATAAACTTATCATAGATTCTCCTTATTTTGAGAATAGTTATTTTTATTAACTATCTTGTAAGCCAACCATTGGCAATAAGGAGATTTATTTAATTCCAGAGGGTCTCATGATGGGAAACCGTACTAAAAAGAGAAATATTGGAAACAGGAATTGCGAGGCAATTCGATCAAAAGGGAGGATTTTTCAAACAGGTACATAAAGCTATGCTACAATACAATTAGGGGGTGACTATGATTAATCAGCAACTACGCTTGCTTATTTCAGCCTTATTAATTTTTATTGGGGGGTCCGGTATAAAAATAGAAAACGCTAACGGCGCATCGGACGGGAGCACTCCTGTCAATATGAACAGTGTTGCTTTAACCGATGACTTTGAGAATGCAGTTGTATTTTCTGATTTGTTTCCACTTGATCTCTCGCGTTGGCATAATCTGACCCTATCCCCCAATAGTAGCGATCGACCGTGCCTCTTTGCGGGAACTTGTTCTATAGCTTCTCTTTCAGGACGGAACTATTCAGCGTTGAGCCGGGATTTTGTACATTCTGGAAACTCTGCAATGAAGTTCTTCGCAAACAAGTATGATGGGAAGACTGCGTCCAAAGCTCACTTGGTTTGGTCACAGTTTTCATTCAAAAAAGGTGATACGATCAATTCTTCATTTTGGATTTATATCCCCTCGGGAACTGATATTACTAATATGTTTCTGTGGGATTTGGAGGCTGAAAAGCTAGGAGATTTAAAATATTCTGGGCAGCCTGGTCGACGACTGTATTTTGAAAACGGATTATACTTGGCTTCAGATCTGGGCAAGTGGGAGCCTAAAGTTAGTGTGACGCGCCAAAAAGCGGGTGCCGGGAAACCATTTCCGAAAGACACTTGGGTAAAAATAGACGTGAAGATGTACTTATCTGAATCCGAAGATGGATACTTGGAAGTGTGGCAAGATGGTACGAAAATTATCAGTGAGTACTGCCAAACATTGCCAGAATCCTCAACAATATATAATAATTTGGATTTCGGTTTGACGGCTAATGGGAATACTGATTACGCACAAACAATATATATTGATGATTTTAGCATTAATGCCAGTTCCAACGAATCCACGCCAACTAAAGACAGGGTGGCGCCTACTATCGGTATCACTTCTCCAGTCGGCGGAAACACTGTGGCTGCCGGAACTAAAGTAGTAATTACCGTTCGGGCTACCGATAACGTCGGTCTCACCGGAGTAAAATTGTACGTGAACGGTTCACTTTATACCGTATTGAAAGGGGCGCCGAGCCAAGGTGTTTATAGCACGAGCTTGACAATTCCATGGTGGGGAAGGGGCAAAAACTATAGCATTCAAGCCAAAGGCTACGATGCTGCGGGAAATATCGGAACCTCTTCGGCTGTGTTGGTAACTGCGCGCTAACACCACTTCGTTACGAATTAGGTAGTCTGGTGCCCACTGGCGTTGTCTCGGCTGCTGCTCGAAATAGCTTTTTGTCAGACCTAGACCTCAAGAAATCTCCAGTGAAATCCGATGGATTTAGCATTTTGGCAGGTACCGAAGAAGATTTTGCATTGTATGTCGGAAATGTCGTACAATTCTGACATATGATACAGAGACACCTTAACTAATCAAATTTACGGTCTTTTTTTCTTTTTGGCCCAAGAGGAACCGGCAAAAGTACCCTTCTTCACCAGTGGGGACTGAATAAATCTGTTCATTTTTTTGATTTATTAGACCCCTCGACAGAAGCTGCATTAAACTCAAATCCTAAGGGTATTATTGAAAGTTGGATGGCTCAAAAGACTGAATGGATTATCATTGACGAGATCCAAAAGCTTCCAAAGCTTGCCCTGCAAAATTCATTAAAATTGCCTTTGACACCGCAGACGATATCCTATGGCGATCTATTTGAGCAATTTATCATTTTAGAATTTATAAGGCTCAATGATTACTTCGAAAGCCGTTATAGGTTTTCCTATTTTCTCACCAAGGACGGTTCGGAGATCGATCTCGTCATTGAGAGGCCCGGAAAACCTTTAGCACTTGTTGATATAAAATCGACCGCACAAATCAGTGATGATCATTCCTCTCACCTCAAAAAACTGGCTCCAAGTTTCAAAAAAGCGGAACTCTTTGTTTTAAACAATTCAACACAGGCATTGAATCGCGACAACGTTCAATTCCGCCCTTGGGAAAACGGCATCAGAGAGAATTTCTCGGTATGAAAAAATTCACAAGATCTCAGACCCTTTATCACAATATCACTCGGTCAAAAGAGAATTGGGGACCGATTTCAATTCTAATTGATTTTTATTTATCTTTCAGCCTCGTCAGACCGGAGCCGGGCAGAAGCTTGTTTAATCTTATGTAGGATTTATCGGGGCACTTTGTTTTGCCTGGTCGCAAATACAGGAGCCAAAGGGTTTTTCCGCGGCGCTCGCCTTTCCCATCATGGCCTCTGTTCTTTGGTGTGGCTGTGGTTTGTTGTCGGCGCGAGTGTCACAGTGGCCCTTGGCTTTAGTACAACTGAGAACAACAGCAGAAGGCTTAGTTGCCAGTGGGGTTTTGCTTGCATCGTATGATGATCGATTTAGTTCGTAGCCCTTTGTTGGCTGCTTCGTCCGAGGCACCCCTTCACAGAGAGGGGAAACCCCGCCTCGTGTGCGCACTACACTGGGCAGCGTCCCTCTGTGGAGAGAAGCCCAGAAGCCTCCGCGCGCCTCACGAGCCTCGCGCCTTTGGCACATCTCATTCGGGTCTTTGCTGCCTTGGCCGACTTCTAACTGAAAATGGTATAATATCGTTCAGTGAGACCTGACGACGTTGTTTAAGAAAGATGGCTTTTGTGAATAATTACTTTGGATTTATGCCATTTGAAGGCGAGCTTAGTGGTTGATCTGCACTTAAGGCGAGAGCGTAGGATTCCTACTAGCGTTGCGTGATTTTTATTATTAAAGTCTTCCTTGAGAAAATACCCATAAAGTAGTAGAGTGAAAGGTATGTTTCCTGTTATTTCGTCGATGTGTGGGGGATGATTGCAAGAGCTCATTTCGAAAGCCCAATGGTTTGAGGATCCAGACATTCGCCCCTATGTGTTTGTTCGGACGGAGAACCATATCCCCAACCCCGGTCAACGTCATCATTTAGATTGGTTTCAAGGGGCTAGTCCGATTTATAAAAATCCACTGGATTTGAATGATCTCGAATTTGCCGAACAAATTTATTTTTTAGAAGAAAGTGCTTTTGGACCTGCAAATTTGGCAATGCCTCGCTGGGTTTTTTACGATTGCGCTGTGGTTCCAGGCTTTGTTGCCGGTTTTGCGCATCGAACAGCCACCTTGCCGCCAACTCTCAAACGAGTGCTTCGTCAGTCGCCAGTGCTTGATTGGACCCCTCTGAGTTTGTTCATTATTATCCCAACCATGGCAAAAGGTGAGTGGGTAGCACATAATTTGTGCTCTGTGAATTCGCTTTTGCCGAAGGTAGATCAGTTTTACGGCTTAGGTTTTCTTTCAAAGGCTTTTGGCCTTTGGTACGCCAATGTTGAAACTTGCGTAGGAATGACTCAATGGTCATCACCGGCGCGAAAATTACATTCCCATTATGGTCCTATGGAAATTCTCACCAGTTATACGCCGGTTCATTCACATGCCGAAACGCTCACTTATCGAGTAAAGGTGAATGTCAATAGCTGGATGCAGTTTTTTACAAAGGAACCTGATCTGGAATTTTTAGAATCCTATCGACCCTCAGGGCTGACAGTTGACCCGACCGATAGAGATAGCTTAATAAGATTACAAAAAAGATTAGAAATAGGTGAAGGCCCTTACTTTCTGAGTGCCGCGGATATTGCAGCTCAGAGTCTATCGGCCCCTCTTACCATCTACTCCTCCAAACAAAACAAAGGATAAAAAGATATGGTTCAATTGCCTGCCGTTGCTTCAAGTTTTTATTGTCATTGTTCAAAATGTGGATTGGACCGTTATCACAAAGTTTTAACCCACACTAATGAAACTACGGTTCGTTTGAAGTGTGAAGTGTGCGGTAAGATGGGAAACCATAATATGGAAGCTAAAAAAGCCACCAGCACTAAAGCTAAAACTCCACGGGTTTCTGCAAAGTCTCTTTCCGCAAAGGCTGCTGCTCATGCCTCTGAGTTTGAAGCCTTTAAAAATGGTGTTGATGCGGGTCGTGCTGTTGCGTACAGCATGAAGATTACCTTTAAAGAAGACCAGGTGGTACAGCATCCAAAATTTGGAATCGGCTTAGTGCGTTCAGTACAAGGCGACAAAATTGAAGTATTTTTTGAAGATGAAGTTAGATTTTTAGTGCACGGTCGCGCTTAATTTGTTTTTCTAGTTTTGATGATTTCAAATAATTCAAAATGGATTCAAGGGCTCAATCCTGAGCAAGCAGCTGCGGTTCTTCATAATGAAGGGCCGCTTCTTATTTTGGCTGGTGCCGGTTCGGGCAAAACCACGGTTCTAGTGGCTCGAGCGGGGCGCCTTGTGGCCGAAGGAGTTTGTCGGCCTGATGAACTCACCGTATTGACTTTTACGAACAAGGCGGCGCGAGAGCTTAAGCATCGGGTTCAACATCGTTTAGGTCGTGTCGCTAAAAAGATTTGGGCTGGTACCTTTCATTCGTTTGGCCTACAGTTAGTCAAAAAATATCATAAGCAATTGGGCTTGCCCATTTCTCCAACGATTTTAGATCAAAGTGATTCCCAAGCGACCATTAAAGATTTACTGCGAGATCTGACCAACTCTGGCAAAGATAAATTCGCCACGGAAAAACTATTAAACTTGGTTAATGAAAAGAGAGCCTTTCCGAAAAAGACCCTTGTGGCGGAAGAAGAATATCTGGTCGTAGCCGATTGGCTCTTGCCTCGTTATGAAAAACGTCTCTCTCTTTTAGGAGCGGTGGATTTTGAAAGTTTGCTTTTGCTGCCTTTACGATTATTGCGGGATCATCCTGACATCCGTTTTGAAGTGCAGAAGCACACACGCTTTATGATGGTGGATGAGTTTCAAGATACCAATGCCTTACAAATGGAATTGATAGAGTTGTTGGTGCGTCCTCAAGACAATTTGGCTGTGGTGGGTGATGATGATCAATCCATTTACGGTTGGCGTGGCGCTGTGATTCAGAATATTTTGGATTTCCCCCGACAGTTCAAAAATTGCCAAGTGGTAAAACTCGAAAGAAATTATCGTTCAACACCTGCTATCGTGGCAGTGGCTAATAGTGTGATTGAAAAAAATGATCATCGACACGGAAAAATTTTGCGCGCCCAAGATTCCGTGGAAACCCCATTGCCGGAAGTTTTCCAATGTGAAACCGATGAAGAAGAATGCGACTTCGTGGTTCAGCAAGTACGGCATTTTACGGAAATGGGTTATAAAGCGTCGAATATTGCTGTTTTATTCCGATCCAACGGTCAGGGGGCATTGCTCGAAGGAACGCTTCGGCGCCACCATATCAAATATAAAATCACCGGCAGTTCCACTTTGTTTGATCGGCGCGAAGTGAAAGATGGACTCGCGTTTATTCGGAGTGCGGTGGCACCAACAGATTTTGCCTTAAAACGTATTTTGAATGTTCCTCCCAGAGGATTAGGGGATGCAGTTCTTGAGGCAATCAATGAGCGGATTGCTGAGACTGGTCGAGACCTTTTTAGTTTGATTCAATACGATGTTGATAGTCTTTCGATTAAGTCCAACGCGCGTGAAAGTTTGCAGGAACGCTTGCGCCAGTTCGAAAACTTTGGCAAAAAACTTGTGGATCGTGCCTCACCTCTCACGCCTGGTCAAGAGCTGGAAGAGTTCTTACGGGGTATCGGTTATCGCGATGAACTTTTAGCGCGAAGTCCAGAGGCGGCAGCAGCAGAGCGACGCTGGACCTTGATTTGTATCCTCGGTCGTATTCTCGATGGTTTTATTCAAAAAGGCCAAAGGGATTTAGCCACCCTCATTGAATTTTTAGAAGCCATGGAGCTTCGTGATTTTGATAGCAACGAAGAGAACGAAGAAGAAATTCAACTTCTCACCATGCACGCATCCAAAGGTCTAGAATACCCGGTGGTGTTGATCATTGGAGTGGAGGAGGATCTGATTCCACATCGTGTACTCGGTAGTGATATCAACGAAGAACGACGCTTGTTTTATGTGGCAGTCACTCGTGCCAAGAAACATCTAATTTTATCTCGTTGTTTGAAACGCGAACGTTATGGGCGTCCACAGAATGTGGCGCCATCGCGGTTTTTACTCGAAATTCCTTCGGATCTTTATATTCAATATGATTCCATGTATCGCCCAGTGAGCGGCGAAGCCCGTCAAACGTTAGTCTCTGATTTTATGTCCAAGCTTCGTGATCGTCAGCAGGCCAAAGGCAAGAGCCCGAATTAGTCTCCGCAGAGTTGGGTGACAGTATTCTTTTGTGCTATGAGAAGACTTTTGAATTTTGAGGCCTTAAAAGTTTCAAGCAACTGTTTGAAGTTGGCTTCTCTTAGGTCACAATAATCGGCGGTAAACGGGAATATTGTCCCTGAGCTGCAATGGTTTATTAGGCCTAGTGTTGTATCAAAAGCAATGAATGAGGGAATAGAGATTTTTAGAGCAATGGCGTCTTGAAAAGCTGCTTGGTAACTACTAAGGATTTCAGATTGGTGTTCACAGATCTGTGGCTCACTATTAATTCTGAACACAGTAGTAAGGTCGGCATTTAAATTTGGTTCACAGTCAATTGTATCATTAGCGCCATAAGATTGGGAACTGAGATTAATAACTGTTAAAATGAGAATAGTATATTTTTTCATTGTTAGGGCCTTTCTGGTTTAGGACAAGATTGGTAGCATGGCACTAGCTGAGTGGACTAGATGATTTATAGTTGCGATGGCAATTGTGGTAACTTGAGAGTGACCACAATGATAAATCTGGAGATAGAGTGACAAAATTTGTAACGGCTAGCGTTTTGAAGGTATTGTCAGTATGCCGTCAGTAATTGGGAGGATTTGTCAGAAACATAGGACTGGTGAAATAGTATAACTCCTCGCTAAGAGTAAAGGAAATTCATTTAGATAAACGAAGGAGTATATTGTGAAAAAGTTTGGTGTTTTTGGTGTATTGATGCAGTTGGTGGCCTCCATAGGGGTCCAAGCGGCGGATGAGGTTATTGTGCCAGTTCCACTTCCGTTAAAACAATTTGGGCAATTGACGGTGGTTGGCACTCCTGGGGCAGGACAACGTGATACTTTTAAAATCTCACGCTGTCAAAAGGCGGCTGATGGGTCACTGGCTAAATTTGGATGTGTGGAAGTTAAAGATGGCAGTTTAAATGAGCGTATTTCTCTTTCGGTTGGAACTTATCGTATTGAATATTCCCAAATGACCTCGCGACCGGTAGAGATTAGAAATGGGCAAACGAGTTATATTGCACTTAAAAAGCTCGTTGTCCCCAAAATTGATGGGTCTTATTCTTTTAACGTTTTTAAAGATTTTACGAACCGCGAAGAGCAAGATCGTAAGGTGCAAAACGATTGGAGCGAAGCTGATAGGAAAGCTAGCTTCACGCACTACTGCTTTAGTGCGGAAAATAAGAAGAATGCGCGCTGTAAAGGTTGGGAAAGTAATGATCTACGAATCTTTCGCGACGGCTATGTCTTTGGCGCAAATGGAGATTATGGTTATTATATTCTAGATGGCGGCTTGCTCATTCAGGTTGGTCGACTCTATGTCATAGATCCTAAAGATGGCGAATTCGTCTCAGTACTACCTGGAGTCTATGGAGTAAGTTTCAGTAACAAAGATGGCATCATTCAAGATGTTTATGGAATTGAAGTTAGATAATTGAGTAAACAAAGGAAATTTATATGAAATTACTTGTTATTTTATTTTTAGGGGGCATTTCAATAATTGCGAAGGCCGTGACGATTGAGCAAGGGCCCGCCAAGCATTATCTCCTAGTGGGTGGTGCTGAGGGCGAGACTGTGGCGATTCGCCTCAAGACAACCTTAAAAAAGTACGACTGTAATGAACGTACCTTTGTTGGCAGATTTGTTGTTGATGAGGATCATTCCATTGCGGTGGCCGACTTTGGGTTGCTGATGACGGAGATAAATTGTCCACTTGAAAAACCTATTGTGGAGACAGTTTATTCAAAATCTCAAAAGATTGAAGTAAAGCCCAACTCGGAATATCATGTTTTCGTCTCCCCAGATTTTGAACTCGAGGTTAAGTAACTAGTGATGCTAGGCACTGCGTTTGTGATGTTATAGGTCACAGGATTCATTGAGATTGTACCGCCAAGGTTCGGGAGATGGTGAGAATGTCGGAAAAATAACGCGAAAGCCCGGCTCCAGAATTTGGCCTCGGGGGTTTTGCGAAATTTCCGACGCCGAAACCTCTGCTCGGGTTTGTCCGAGGTAAGTCAGTAAGTTATCAAGGCCATCTTGGTTTTGAAGTTTTGCGGCACAGGCATGCAAAAAGTTACCTGCGCGTTGTTGATGGGCAGTGATGGTTCTTGAAGCTTCTGTCAGATTTGTTAAAAGTTCTTCAGCTTCAGGTGTCCCATTTTGCAGGAGATTAAGCTGAAATTGTTTTGGCCAGTTCGAACTCCACACGGGCGGTAACAACTTCAAGAGGTTGCAGCGTTTTTGGGAAAACACGGGGCGAGTGAAATCCACTGCTAGAACATCCGCAGCAAATTCGTAGTCGATAAAGCGAAGGGCTATGAGCTCTTCAATGGCCAGTTGATCAGAAATGGCTTTCGTGGGGGAATTCCAAACATGATCGGAGTCGGGGAGATTGGTTTCTGGAAAATGGCTATTGTGTTTTTGTAGGCTAAATAAATATTGTTTGCGTGAAATCGGTAAATAGTGATGGCCACCGAGCCGAGCATCGACAAAGGCACTGGTCGGGATCATCAAGTCGTTTTCATTACCAAGAAGTAGTTGCGGACTGGCGGCGAGATTCAATTCCTCCGGGCAAAAGAGTGGGCGTAGAGCAACTTGGGGAGACTGCAGAGCCTTACTCTTAAAGGCCCGTCCCTTAAGAAGTTTATGAAGTCCGCTTAAAGTTTGTTCTTGCAGAGTCTGTGGGGGGCGTAAGTTTGCCATAATCTGAGAGACGTTTTCGTCGGGACTTCTTCCCCCCAATGGGAGAGGTCTCTCGATACGCCACCAAGAATCAAAGGGCTCCGTAATTTCTTTCATAATAGGTCCGCCGGAAATATGACAACCCGAACATCGCAGGCGTTGGCCAAAAATAGGAACGCCGGAGACTCTTTCTTTGTGCAGATTTTCAGTATCGGCCCAAATGTCAGCACTATTGCCTCGATAGAACCAGTGGGATCCTTGAGGGGAGCCGATCAGCTCATAAAAATTATACACTTCATTGGCTTTATCCCAGACAATCAGTTCAATCATGAGTGAAGGGTTCATAGGATTTTGCTCTAGAGTGAGTTGGTTATTCTCGGTGGGAGTCGTGAAGTGACCAAAAAAGAATTCATCTTTTTTAACCGCATAAGGCAAGTACGGACCAGATTTTAATTCGACCATTTCAAAGAAACTAAAACTGCCCGCAGTGGGGTTGTGGAAACCTCGATTGGCGACCATTGTGGAAGCGAAAGTAGCTCCATTGGCCTCGAGTAATTTTCGAAAATCCATGACCGTCTGCGGACAAGAATCGTTAGTGGATAAGAGGTGAAAAAGGGGATCATTGACCTGATGGAGTGGGTTGCCGCTTGATGTATAGATCGAGCAGGCCTGAGTGAGGCTTCCAAGCATGATGGAAATTAACAGCATTATAAATAGGAAGAGAGTTGGCATACGAAGGCCTCCATTAACCGTTTTAATAAGTGAGAGCGGTAAATTAGTAAAATTAATTGATTTGATAATGATATCGATGTATTTAATACCCATGGGATTATCATCATTACAGCTAGAAGCTTTTGTCGAAGTGGCTAAAAATAAGAGTTTCTCCCGAGCGGCCGAGGTTCTTCATATCACTCAGTCAGCACTCTCTCAGCGAGTCATCAATCTGGAGAGAGACCTCGAAGCGTCTCTTATTATCCGTGAATCCATGGGACTTCGTTTGACCAGTGCTGGAGAAGAACTTTTGAGGTACTGTCGGGCCAAAGCGGAACTCGAAGAGGAAACTCTTGGAAGGCTGGCGCAGAAAGTGGGTGTCACAGGCACAATGAGAATTGCAGGGTTTTCGTCGATCACGAGAAGCCTTATCTTGCCGGTGATTGCCCCGTTTGCCAAATTACACCCCCATGTTCGCGTGGAGCTTTTCAATCGAGAATTGCGAGATTTGATGCCACTATTAAAGAATAATGAAGCTGATTTTATTTTGACCACTCACAAATCCCTTCGCTTGGAAATTGAGTCCCATGAGCTGGGGAGTGAAGAGTATGTCCTCGTGCAGCCAAAATCAGGAAAGTTTGAGCGTAAGGTGTACCTTGATCATGATGCTGATGACACCATCACTCAAGAGTATTTGAAGCTTCAAAAGGGAAAACCTGCGAAGTTTGAAAGAGACTTTTTAGATGAAATTTATGCCATCATTGATGGCGTGGCCCTGGGGTTGGGGCAGGCGGTTTTGCCGAAGCATTTGGTCACGCATGATCGACGCCTGAAGGTAGTCACTGGGCAGGTGCCCTTGCGAGTGCCCTTTTATCTCCAATATTATCAGCAACCCTATTACTCCCAACTTCATCACGAAGTCGTCAAAGTGCTCCGGGAAAAGCTTTCGAGTGCTTTGAAGTAACTTTTCTAGAGTGGGGCCTTCGATAACTTGATTTAAGATGCACTGCCTTAGCTCTCGACCAATGCCCCAGAACCTCGCACACTATTGCTTCCACTCTTTGCAAGCGAGGAAGCACATGACAAAGACAACGACCAATGATTTTTGTTTACGTTTGGATGACCTGGCTGAAATGTTTCATTTGAAAGCGGATAAGCTGAAGAAAGAATTAAAGGCCCTAGGGATTGAAGTATTTTTAAGTCAGGGTAAGGCTTACATCGCTCCCGAATTGGTGCGCACTTACTTGCAGCACATGGGTTATCACTACAAGCCTCAGGTAGTTTCTTTTCAAATGCTTAAGGGAGGCGTGGCAAAAACAACTTCTTGCTTAAATATTGGTCTAAGGGCTGCGATGTATGGCTTTCGTGTATTATTTATGGATCTGGATCAACAGGCCAACCTCAGTTTTGCTCTTGGAATGGATGACCTTGAAGTCCCGGTTTTCGTGAATGTGCTTGAAAAGAAGGTTCCGCTGGCTAAAGCGATCCTGCCTCTGTCGTCGAATATTGGTTTATTGCCCTCGAATCTCAATAACTCAGTGGTGGAAAGAGTGTTGTTGCAAGGAACCCGTAATTTGGGAAGGGTGGTGCGGGGGCCTATTGAGGAAGTCATGGATTCTTATGATCTCGTTTTGATTGATACCTCCCCAAGTCTGAGTGCACTTAATACCGCTATTACTTGTGCGTCAGACACGGTGATTCTTCCTATTAACCCTGACAAATTTACCTTGTTCGGTGTGCAAAAACACTTGGCGGATCTAGAGCAGATTCGTGAAGATTTCGACATAGACTTTGACGTGAAAATTCTATTTACCAAGTATGACGGGCGTGAAGCCTCGAGCCAGTCCTACTTTAATCAGTGTGTGGATCTATTTGGAAACAAAATGGTTCCTCATTTTGTGCGGCAGACAGCCGAAATTAAGAATACCATTGCGACTGGGAAGACCATTTTTGATTCTAAGGGAAATGCCAAAGAAGACTATGATCGTGTGACTCGAGATGTGTTTAGGATCTGGTAACAAAGTCGGGGATTTCTCGTCAGTAATGTGTTGTCAGCCTAAATTGATTTAGGTATAGCTTTTTTCGTAAGAACTTTGATTTATAAAAGAGGAAAGCTATGTCTAGTTCAAAAAATAAAGCAAAGAAGCAGTCCGTAAAAAAAGCCCCAAATCACGAAATCCCAGTGGCTAAAACCTCGAAAGGACGGCGTCCACACACCGAAGAAGTGGTTGAGCCCTATCAACCCTCTTTGTTGAGCGAGTTAGACCTCGAGCCTCAAAGAACCGCTAAGTCTCCTAAGGACGTCGCTCAAGAAGAGGTCAGTGTTGAGACAGCTCAGTCCGAAAATGTTGAAGAAGTTGTGATTGAGGGTGAGCCTGCACCTCAGTTTAAACGGACCAAAGTTGATATCAAAGAACAGCTTGAAAATGTGAAGGGTGTTCTTCAGATGGGAACAGCTATTGTTAAAAGCTCTTTCCCAAAACCCTTTGAAGTGGCTGAAAAAGTTGTGGAAGACTGGAAGCAAGATGGTGATTTTTCTGAATTGCCAATCAATCAACCGCTCGTTCAGTTTTATGTTGGTTTAGGTCTACGCAAAGTTAAACAAACTGAAAAAGAGATTGAGCAAAAGCTTGAGACCACAGGAGTTCTGCCTGTTGTTCGTCAACAATGGAATAAAGCACAGAAACTTTTCAAATAATGAATTCAAATCATTCTCGTCGCCTGGCCCGTTTTGAGCGGGCCATTCAAGAAAACTTCAATGTTGAGTACCTGGAAATCGAAAACGAAAGCGCCAAGCATTCTGGGCACTATTCAGGTGATGGTGAGTCTCATTGGCGAATTTTACTCGTTACTCCCGACTTTAAGGGGTTGTCTCGGGTTCAAAGACATCAAAGTATCAATAGTTTATTCATTGCTGAGTTTGAGCAAAGCTTGCACGCTTTATCACTTCAATTGCTTGATTCTGAAGAATGGGCCCAGAAAAAGGGCCCTCGCTTCAATGCTTAATGTGGTGTTTTAAACTGAGGCCTCTTGGTTTTCCGTTTTTTTAGGCGCGACTGGTTCTGCCGGAGCCGAGAATTCCTCTAATTTCGATTTTAACTCAAGCAAAAGCCCTTCAATGTCTTTTAACATCTTTTGATCTGGGGCGAGCTTTCCTTCTTCTTTTACCGCCTGAGAGATCGTAGACCATTCTTCTAAAGCCTGGCTCAGGTGTACTTGAGGGGTCTTCCATGTTTTCTTTTGTGGTTTATCAGCCATGATAATTTTCCTAGTCATTGGGTTACCCTAATTAAAGAGCTTTCTCTCGGTAAAACTCAAGATAAACTTTGGTTTATTCGCGAATTTCCTCTCGGAAATTGACATTTTCCCCCTCTATCAGCAGAATTGCACCCATACCGTTTCTTAATTAATAGAGGAGGCCGCTGTGTCCCAAGATATAATTTATACTATGAAGGGGGTTTCAAAAGTATTTCCCCCTAACAAATATGTTCTCCGTAACATTTATTTATCCTACTTTTACGGAGCTAAGATTGGGGTGCTAGGTCTCAATGGTTCAGGAAAATCAACTCTCCTCAAAATCATGGCTGGTGTTGATCATGAGTTTTTAGGGGAAGCTTTCCCAGCACGTGAATTCAAAGTAGGTTATTTGCAACAGGAGCCTCAGCTTGATCCTAGATTGACAGTGAAAGAGAATATCTTTGCCGGTATGGGCGAGCTGCCACTTCTTGTTGAGGAGTTTAATAAGATTAATCAGCGTCTTTGCGAGGAGATCACTCCTGAGGAGATGGAAAAACTGATTGAGCGCCAAGGGACGGTACAAGAGAAAATCGAAGCTCTTGACGGTTGGGAAGTGGATCAAAAAATTAATGTGGCGATGGAAGCACTTCGTTGCCCAGATGGAGATTCTCCCGTTACTAATCTTTCGGGTGGTGAAAATCGTCGCGTGGCACTCTGTCGTTTGCTCTTATCAAATCCTGATATCTTACTCCTAGACGAACCCACCAACCATCTGGATGCGGAAAGTGTGGCTTGGTTGGAGCAATTCTTAGCTCGCTTTCCAGGTACCGTCATTGCGGTTACCCACGATCGTTACTTCTTGGACAATGTCGCGGGATGGATTTTGGAATTAGATCGTGGGGAAGGAATTCCCTGGAAAGGGAACTACTCTTCATGGCTTGAACAAAAAGAAAACCGTTTAGCTCAAGAAGAAAAAGAGAATACCCGCAGAAATAAGACTCTTGAACGCGAGTTAGAATGGGTGCGAATGGGGGCTAAAGCTCGTCAAGGCAAGTCAAAAGCCCGTTTGTCAGCTTATGAAAATCTCTTAAAAGAACCAACTAAAGAACGTTTACAGGATCTCTCCATTTATATTCCACCTGGGCCACGTCTTGGTGATGTGGTGGTGGACGCTAAAGATGTTACCAAAGCCTATGGCGATAAGTTGCTCTTGGATAATGTCAACTTCACTATTCCAAAGGGTGCAATTGTTGGTATTATCGGGCCGAATGGAGCGGGTAAAACAACTCTGTTCCGCATGATCACAGGCCAAGAAAAGCCTGATTCTGGGCAATTAACTGTCGGTGAGACTGTGAAGTTGGCTTATGTGGATCAAGGGCGCGACACTTTGGAGGGCAATAAGACCGTTCATGAAGTGATCAGTGAAGGTCAAGAACCTGTTCGCCTAGGCTCACGCGAAGTGCCGTCTCGTCAGTATGTTTCTTGGTTCAATTTTTCAGGCGCAGATCAAGAAAAGAAAGTCGGCAATCTTTCGGGAGGAGAGCGCAATCGGGTAAACCTCGCAAAGATGTTAAAGACGGGTGCCAACCTTTTACTGCTCGACGAACCGACCAATGATCTTGATGTCAACACTATGAGAGCTCTTGAAGATGCCTTGCTGGAGTTTGGCGGATCAGTGATCGTTATCTCCCACGATCGTTGGTTTTTGGATCGCATTTGTACCCACATCTTGGCCTTCGAAGGCGACAGCCAAGTCTATTTCTACCCAGGAAACTACTCTGAGTATGAGGCTGATCGTCAAAAACGATTAGGCGCAGCAGCTTTGCAACCCACTCGAATCCGTTATCGCCCTATCCAATAATTTTTTAAGTATAAAACAGTCGACGTGGCATTTGCGACAATGTGAATGCAACGTCGATTTGCTCCGGGCGGCTTTAGTAGATTCTGCTGAAAAAGTGCCAAATTCAAGGCGGCAAGCTTCAAATCGAATGAGGCGTAGTTCCTCTACGTTGAGTGAGAGTTGAAGCGAAGCCAACGCAGAAGTTGGCCTTTTTCAGCAGAATCTTAGTGGGAGCTGGGGATTGTCGAATTGATTGATAAGATTAGGAGTTCGTGCGACTTTAGGACGGCCTCCTGCCTTCACTGAATTGGGAGAAACTCAATTTGGGCACCGAAATTTGTTATCTTTACCTTTTGTCGTGGGCCTAAACTGAAGTTCTCCTAACGCTTCCAGCAAATCGGTGCCATCAGATTTGCACTAACTCTTCATCTCATACAAGAAGCTTTGCTTAATGAACAATTTTTATTTGTCGATCAATACTAGCCGCTAGAAGGCTTTAAGAGATGTGTGTGCCTAAGTGGAGTTGCTTCCGATTCGGCGAAGCCATGCATGGAGTGGTCGTCTTGACGTCACGTTTTATATGCTGCTTGGACTGTAGTCGTTAGAATAGGAGATTATCGTAATGTTCGCGAAGTATGATAAATGACTCCGCAGCTTTTGGGTGAGGATTTTGGTCGGGGTGTAGCACTCTGGCCAATTTGCGAAACTGTCGCTGTAATTCCACTTTTGTATAGTTCTCGCTCAGAGGAGCGCCACGTTTCCAAAACCAAAGCCAGCCCTCCTTCTGACGTATAGATAGATAATCTGGAGGAGTTGGGATTACCGGTGGAGCAATCTGAGAGTAGGAGATGGTGCTTTTATTTGTGGCTTTTGTTTGAAAATAAGAATTGTTTCTTTTTGGCAAAGAGGCTCTTTTGCCTAGTGTTCCGAGGAGAAACGCGAGGTGAAGTGGTTCAAGATCAGGTGGGTTGGAAGGGTCGTTGTTGCTTTCTTCAAACGGCTTTTGCTTTATTTTCTCTCGGAGAATTCTCTCAAACTCAGTCTTCATGGGTATTATTTCGGAAGAAAACGGGGATTTTTGAGTCGAGAACAAAGAAAAATAAAAAAAACGTGATTGACTCTATTTTTTTTTAGACATTAGACTAAGTTTAGTTAAACTGACTCTGGGCCTATGCGAAGACTGTTATCAAAACCAACTTTGCAAGATTTTTGAAAGTGCGAATTAAAAGTCTTCGGATAGGCTCTTAGAAAAGCAACAAAAACAATTAGCCAAAGACCAATTTTGGGAGGATCACATGGCGAAGGCAAAGAAAGCCGCAAAAAAAGCAGCACCTAAGAAAGCAACTAAAGCAGCAGCTCCAAAAAAAGCCGCAGCAAAGAAAGCAGCTCCAAAGAAAGCAGCTTCTAAAAGAAAGCCAAATGCAGCTTTCATGAAGCCACTTACTCCTAGCAGTGCACTGGCTGCAATCGTTGGTGCTAACCCATTGCCACGCACTCAGATCGTTAAAAAAATCTGGGATTATATCAAGAAGCATGGTCTTCAAGATGCTAAAAACAGAAGAAACATCAATGCTGACGATAAACTTAAGCCAATCTTCGGAAAAGCTTCTGTTAGCATGTTCGAAATGACTAAGCTTGTAAGCAAGCACCTTAAGTAATCGATAAGATCACTTAAGACGTCCGTAAAAAGCCTCCCTAGCGGAGGCTTTTTATTTTGTAGCCACTCGAAAAATGTAAATTTCTGTTTACATCAGGCCTTACTTTAGTGGTATCAATAGTCACAATGTCAAAATCATCTATTTTATCAAAAGACGAAATCGTTTTAATGCGAAAGTCCTGTCAATTGGCCGCTCGTACTTTAGAGCACGTAAAGCCCTTTGTTAAAACAGGCATTACTACTGAAGAGATCGATAAGATCGTTCACGAATATATCTTGAGTAAAGGCGCGAAGCCCTCTCCATTGGGTTATCATGGATATCCTAAGAGTAGCTGTACCTCAGTGAATACAGTTGTTTGTCATGGAATTCCTGATAGCACGGTCCTTAAAGATGGCGATATTATCAATGTCGATGTGACATGCTTTTTAGAAGGATTTCATGGTGATACTTCAGCCACTTTTTTGGTGGGTAACGTTTCAGAAAAAGCCCGTGACATTACGGACGTGGCTTACGAGTGTATGATGAAGGGCATTGAAGCCATTACCCCTCTAGGAACAACTGGCGATATTGGCTTTGCCATCGATAAGCTTGCCACGCGAAGGGGGTATACGACCGTGAAAGAGATTGGTGGTCATGGTATCGGTAGAACCTTTCATGACGAACCTTTTGTGCCTAGTTTTGGTAAAAAGGGAAAAGGCTCCAAGCTCATTCCTTGGCGTTGTTTGACCGTAGAGCCGATGATCAATGAAACTGCGGCACCACTCAAAGAGCATGATGTGCCTAATTCCGCCATCAAGTGGTACTCCACTGGTGATAATACGCTTTCAGCTCAATTTGAACATACAATTTTAATTACAGATTCTGGGTACGAAATTCTAACGTTACCCTAAAGAGAAAGGTTAGTTTATGGCAACTATGTCGGTCACTCAGTCTACCAAGGGAGACAAAACAATGAAAAACAGCAAAAAAAACCTAATTAAATCCGTCGCGGCCCAATCAGATTACCGTGTTTGTAAAGAGGCCATGGAAAATCCAGGCGTTTTTGCTGAATTGGCTCGCTGGGGTCGCGAAGAAATTCGCATTGCTGAATCTGAAATGCCAGGCTTGATGGCGCTTCGCAAAGAGTACGGCAAACAACAACCTTTAAAAGGCGCACGCATTGCGGGTTGTCTTCATATGACCATTCAGACAGCCGTATTGATTGAAACCCTTATTCACTTGGGTGCGCAGATTCGTTGGTCATCTTGTAATATCTTTTCGACTCAAGATCACGCAGCTGTCGCTATTGCCGCGGCAGGAATTCCAGTATTTGCATGGAAAGGTGAGACCGAAGAAGAATTTAACTGGTGTATTGAACAAACCATCATCGGTTGGGGCAAAGAAGGCTACAATTTGATCTTGGATGATGGTGGCGATTTGACCAATATGATGCATGAAAAGCGTTTTGCGAATATGATCAAAGGCATCATTGGGCTCAGTGAAGAGACAACCACAGGCGTGCATAATCTCGAAAAACTCCATAAAAATGGTTTACTCAAGGTCCCTGCGATCAACGTCAACGATTCTGTGACTAAGTCTAAGTTTGATAACCTCTATGGCTGTCGTGAGTCTCTCGCCGATGGTATCAAGCGTGCCACAGACACCATGGTTGCTGGTAAAATCGTAGCAGTTGCTGGTTATGGAGATGTGGGTAAGGGGTGTGCTCAGAGCATGCGTTCTTATGGCGCACGCGTTTTAATCACTGAAATCGATCCAATTTGTGCTCTTCAGGCTGCGATGGAAGGCTTTGAAGTGACAACAATGGAAGAAGCTGCTGCTGAAGCTGATATTTTTGTAACGGCAACGGGTTGTTGCGATATCATCACAGAAAAGCATTTTGCTAAGATGAAAAACAACGCTATTGTTTGTAATATTGGCCACTTTGATATTGAAATCGATATGGCATGGTTGAATAAAAACAGCAAAATGCGCGAAATCAAACCGCAAGTCGACATCCATCAAATGAAAAACGGTCGTAGCGTGATTGTGTTGGCGAAGGGACGTTTGGTGAACTTAGGTTGTGCAACGGGGCACCCAAGTTTTGTGATGAGTAATTCATTCACAAATCAGGTTTTGGCCCAAATTGAACTTTACACTAACAGAGATAAATACTCGGAAGTGGGTGTTTATCGATTACCTAAGCAGCTTGATGAAAAAGTGGCGGCTCTTCACCTCGATAAATTGGGTGTTAAGCTCACTAAACTTAGCGGTAAGCAATCAAAATATCTTGGCATCACTAATCAAGGTCCATTCAAGCCAGAGCATTATCGTTACTAGAGTCAGGCCATAGATTAGATTCCGCCGAAATAGGCGGTTTGGTAGTGTCATTACAGGCTGAGGGCGCCAAGTCCTGTTTGGTGACCTCAGAGGGGGAAATAATCGACCAATTAACTAGATTCCGCTGAAAAAGTCCAACTTCTGCGTTGCCTTCACTTCATCTCTCACTCAACGTAGGGGAACTACGCCTCGTTCAATCTGAAGCTAGGCGCCTTGAGTTTGGCTCTTTTTCAGCAGAATCTAACTAGATTTCGGCAGGATCGTTCACACATGGTTTATTTTTTTTGCTTGAAAAAGAATTGAATAGTAGTGATACTTCCAACCGCTTCTAAATAGGCCCTAATATTAGCTTTTTTAGGAGTGAAACCATTTAACTTTTTCAGAGGGTACTGCGGACTTAGAACTTTATCCTAAGTCACAGAAGTCGTTCTGAAAGAAACAAGGAGAACAGTTATGTCTAACGACAATACCGTCGTATTGCCTGTGTCTGAATATTTCGGTGAACTCACCTTCGGATTGCGCCAAATGCGCGAAAAACTCCCGAAAGATGCCTTTGCTAATCTCATGCGAACTCTCGAAAAAGGCGACAAACTCACTAAAGAAACCGCAGAAGTTATTTCTCAAGTTATTAAGGACTGGGCCGTTGCTAAAGGCGCGACTCATTTCTGTCACTGGTTTCAACCCATGACTGGTCTTACTGCTGAAAAACATGATGCCTTTATCACCATTCAACATTCTCATCATTCTGAATTACGCGTGATAGAGCGTTTCAGCGGTTCTCAATTGATTCAAGGGGAGCCGGATGCGTCTTCATTCCCGAGCGGTGGAATGCGTTCTACTTTTGAAGCCCGTGGGTATACGGCTTGGGATCCAACGTCTCCAATCTTTATCGTCACTGGTGAAAAAGGCCACACTCTTTGTATTCCTTCGGTGTTTTTCGGTTATCATGGACATGCTCTAGATAATAAAACTCCGCTTTTGCGTTCAATGACCTCTGTTTCTAAAGAAGCTACTGAGTTTTTAAAACTCCTCGGTGATGTAGATTGCAAATCAGTGCAAACCACTTTGGGTGTAGAGCAGGAATACTTTTTGATTGAAAGAGATTTCGCGTTTGCCCGACCTGACATTATCATGACAGGACGAACTCTCTTGGGAGCCGCAGCTCCTCGTGGTCAACAGCTCGAGGATCACTATTTTGGTTCCATTCCTGGGCGAGTAAAGTCCTTTATGGAAGATGCCGAAATGGAACTTTTCAAATTAGGTGTTCCTATTAAAACACGTCACAACGAAGTGGCCCCAAGCCAATATGAAGTGGCGCCCATTTTTGAAAGTGCCAATATCGCCGCTGATCACAATGCTTTGACCATGGAAACCTTAAAGCGCGTGGCTATTAAACATGGTCTTCTTTGTATGTTCCATGAAAAACCATTTAAGGGTTTGAATGGCAGTGGTAAACATTGTAACTGGAGTTTAAGTAACGATAAGGGAGAGAACCTTCTTGAGCCTGGCACAACTCCTCACCAAAATCTTCGTTTCTTAGCGGTTTGTGCGATTGTGTTGAAAGCAGTTTATGATCATGCAGATGCTTTGAGAGCGGCCATCGCTTCTCCGGGTAACGATCATCGATTGGGTGGCAACGAGGCGCCTCCGGCGATCATCAGTGCTTTTATGGGGTCTTTCCTTGAGAAGATCTTTGATAATATTGAACAGGGAAACGCCGCGGAGGCGACAGATGCTTCTATTATCGATCTAGGTGTTAATCATCTTCCAAAAATTTCGAAAGATTATACTGATCGTAACCGAACTTCTCCTTTCGCTTTTACTGGAAATAAGTTTGAGTTCCGTGCTGTAGGTTCGTCAGCAAACGTTTCTGTTCCGATATCAATTTTAAATGCTGCTGTTTCAGAATCTTTCAAGCAAGCAACCCACCGCTTGAAAGAGTTGTTGGGCCAGAAAATGTCTCGCGATGAAGCGGTTATGCAGCTCACTCGTATGTTCCTAAAAGAATCGCGGTCAATCCGTTTTGAAGGAAACAACTACTCTGCAGAGTGGAGAGAAGAAGCAAAACGTCGAGGTCTACCAATTTTAGATAACAGTTATATGGCCTTGAAAGTCTTAAAAGATCATAAAGCTGTTCAGTTCTTAAGTGATGCAAAAGTATTAACCGATGAAGAGATCCATGCTCGTTACCATATTTTGGTTGAACGTCACGTTAAGACCCTAATGATTGAAATCAACACATTGACTGAATTGACTCGTTCTCATGTGATTCCAGCTCTTGAAGCGCAGATTTTGGAAACTTCGCAAGTGGGCGCTCAACTGACTTCGTCCGTTGTTAAAAAAGTCCATGGAGTCCGTTTGGGCGAAATGGAAGAAGCTTATGGTGCGGTTATCACTCATCTGGGTGAGGTTGAGAAAATCTTTACAGACATTGATGGCTTTGATGATATTGAGAAGCAAATGCAGTGGATTATTGAGAAGGTCACTCCAATGGTCAATAAATTGCGTGATGCTTGTGATAAGTCAGAAACCCTCATTGGTACTGATTTGTGGAAGCTTCCAAAATATAGAGAGATGTTGTTTACAAACACTTTGTCTTAAGTTTTCGATTGATAGTTTCCTTCAATAGGGAGTCCTTGGGCTCCCTATTTTTCTTTTTTCAAGATGTTAAGAGAACCAGGTTGAGCGGGGCGTCCCGGTTTACCTTCATGGACTTCATTGGGACCACATGCACCAAAGCGTCCACCGTTTCCAGGTACTCCTGGAGAGATAAACCAACGTGAAGGGCGAGGAGTTTCGGCTTTAATATTGATTTGGCCACCGTTACCCGCATTTCCACCATCGGTTCCTGATGTGCGAGGCAAATTGATCTCAAACAATCCAAACCAGTGGTCACCAAATTGATCTTTAGAGATTAGGGTGAGGCCTGCCGCTGCGTTTTGTTCATTAAGCCACTTCTGAAACCACTCTTTATGATGGCTGAGTGCCACTTTAAAGCTCTGATACTGCCCCTGATGACAAAGTGGACTGGACTGGCCATCCCGTCCTATACTTCCATCACCGCCCATTGCAAGCAAAAGTGGGAACGCTAAGACTGACTTTTCATTATTAGTGTTGGTTAAATCAACTTTAATTTGACCCCCTGGCGTGCCAGCAGTCGGCGTTACGCCTTCATTGGATTCGGGAGGAAGGCCAAGATCTAAAACTTGTTTGAGATCACCGACAATGTCCTTGTTTTCCATTTGGGCATGAGAAGCACAAACGAGAACATTCTTTGGAAAAGGATTTTTTACGGAAAATCCAACCCATTTGACTTGTTGTTTGAGCGGTATGTTCATAAAGGTCACGCCTTCTAAATAGTCGCGAGGCGCACAGTGCTGAGAATTTTTGATCCATGGTTTTTGGCCTGGAAAACCAGAAGAATTCACTCCTGCTGCTGAATTACTTCCGGAGACATCAATCCAGGCATAACTCAATTTGTTTGTTTCAATCTCAACCTTTCCAGAGGGAACGGACAATCTGGTGAGCAAATGAAAACGAATTTCCGGGGCCACGATATGCACTTCCTCGTCGGGTGCAAAAATTATTTGCCCTGGAGGGAGAGTGACTGGAACTTTGCTGGTAATCTCCCATACTTTCCTTTTAGTTCCGTCCTGTTCAGTGATTGTTTTCAAATGGAGGGGAAGACTGTCACGCCATGACTGACAGGTGGGTGTCTGAAGATTGTCGCGGTAGCACTTATCAATCAGTGAAAGATTATAAAGAGTGAGTTGAGTGATGCGCATGGCTTCAGTCTGAGTTTTAAGTAATTCTTCATACCAAAAAAGTTCCATGCCCTTTTGAAACTGCTGATCTGAAATCCAAGTGCCTTTGGAAATAATATTAGCCTCATTAGAAAGACTAATTTTGAGGGAGATGAGTGTTCTTAGGTAGAAGCTTGTTGCTATGGCCTGCCGAAACTTCTGAGCCTCATTTAAATCAGAGTTAGCTTTTGCCATCCACACTGTCGCCGAGTCATGCAATGCTAAAAAGGATTTTACTCTCGGACTATCAAGAGTGAGATGAGTTTTATGATCTTGTGTTGACAGGATAAAACTGTTCATAACCATTGCCTCGATAATGAGGGATCGGAGTGCTGGTCCTGGAGTCAATGAACTGAGAAGTGGTGATTGGGGGATTTCAATACTGAGCGTCTGTAAAAACTCAACAAATAGTTTCTGGATCTCATTGAGGTCGGAGCTGGAGATCGTGTGCAAGCGGCTGTCTGACATTTCTAGAAAACGGTCAATGCTTTCGAGCGTCAGCATAAAAACCTTTCCGCTGGAGGCGAGACTGTCCGAAATCAAACGACCCCATTGGTGTTTGAGCAAGCTCAAGAGATTGAGCAATAATTCTTTATTCCAGGCTGTCGTAGCCGGTGGCTTCATCGAGGTTATGGTTGGAAGCAAGGTGCTTGAAATCCAATCTTGATTGCGAACACTCGCCCAATTAATATTTGGCTGCGCGAGTAGACTTTCATAAAAAGACACCCAGAAAGTCTGCTCCGGGTAAAGTTTCGAAACGACAAAATAATGTTCCCACAAATCATTGGGACGATCTAGAAAAGCCCGTTTCATGCGAGTGGAAATGAAGCTTTGAATGCGTTGGTTGGCTTCTGGGAGTAAGGCATCTTTGTAGGTGGTGATGGTTTCAATCAACTGACGATCATTTTGTGCGGTCCAGCCTGAGACCAAATTATTGGAATCAGGGAGAGCTGTCGTAGTTTGGGCATAGACTTCCAAATCAGCCAAAATTGTCGTTATGTTTTCCTTTAGAGACAATTTTGGACGCGCCACAATTTCTGAAGGTAAAGCTTTTTGTAGGGCTTCAAGGGGCGTTAAAATCACGGTTTGCCCAATAGAATGGGTTGAACTCATTGTAAACACAGCGAAAAGTATAAATAAACAAAAATTGTTCACTAGTGGCTCACTTCTCAAGGACCGCCTCACTTAAGTGCTCGCGTTCGGTAATAGAAGTGGTATGCACATTGAATGCCTAGACCATGTAGCACGATGTTTAAACAGGGAGGCCGCCATTGAGAAGGGATCAAAGATCCTGGGTCTTGAGCGGACTATGGCTCGTTGTCATAGTTCCGATGTTGCTTTCTTGTAATAGCAAGAAGGAAGAGCCTTCTATTGCCAAAGTCATAGGGGTCGAATTGCGATCCGGTGATTATCGTAAATCCTACTTCTTCGATCAAAACTTAGGGGACGTTACCAAAAAAGTGGAGCATTGGAATCGAATGTTAAATCATTTGGTTGATGCCCAATCCACTACCGAAAAACAACCAGCTCTTGTCAATTCCATTGAGCTTGCGCTCCCACTTTTTAAAGAGGCACAGCGGGGATTTTTTAAACGGGCCCTCAAGGGATGGCGCAAAGAAGTGACGAAAACAGAAAGACTCTCGCAGGAAAAAGAAATCTTTCTCGAAAAAATGACGATCGATCTTCTCGACGGAGCTAATTTATCTGAAAGAGAGTCTTCGTGGACCCTTGTGGCCACGGGAAAATACGGAAAAGATCAAAGTGGGGAACTTTTTGTTGTTCAATGGATCGCTGAGAAAAATGAATTGGTGATCAGCAGTAAGATCAATGCCGATAAACCATTTTTATGCACATTTAATCTAAAAACTGCCGGCCTATTAGAAAAAGTCAATTGTGAGAATTTCATGATTTTTAGAATTGAAAATAAGGATATCACCATTGAGCATCTCACCTATGATTTGAAAAAAGGCTTCAATGGCGAAGGTAAAGTCAAAAACAGCAAAGGGCAGATAGAAAAATGGGAGATTCACTCCGCTCAACCGACGCTCTTGCCAACGCCCATTGGGAGCGACCAATGAGGAAGTTCCTCCTGGTAAAAATTTTGACCCTTTGTTTATTGATCGGATGTGATCGATCCTATCAGCGAGAAGGCGATCCCAAAAAACAGCCGGTGACAAAAGCACTCAAATTATTGGATCAGGGACGTGTCGATGAAGCGGCTTATATCTTTGAGGAACTGCATGAAAAGCAGCCTGAAAACGATGAGCTTTCCGTGGGGCTGGCATCAGCTTATGCGGCGATGGCCGGTTTGAAGATTGCGGCTTATTATGATCTTTTTTCTGAAGCCCTCTTCAATCGTCCCCTGGCAGATATTCAAGGAAAAAACGGAAGCCAAAAGTATAGGTCTCTTTTAGGGCGAAAAGATTTTTCACCGCCGGATCGTTTTCAGAGTCCGCAAAAAGCATCCGCTGAGATGACCGTAGCTCGTCTGCGAGAGAGCTTAGTGATGTGCTTGCAGTTAGGAGAATTACTCGACAAATTTCCAAAAATTCCCGAAGAAAAAGAAATTTTTGTGAAAGAATCCATTGGCATTTTAGAACATTTGTATCACCCGCAAAAAGCTCATCATGGATTTCGGGCTTTGCTCAGAGCCACTCTTTTTAAAGCTGATTTAGTTCGCCGCTTTTCCAAGGATGAGTCTTCGACGGAATGTGGTATCAATGCCATTGAACTCGTGGAGAATTTCAGTGAGATAGATCGCCAACTAACAGTTCTCTTGGTAGATCTTGGACAGGCTTACCCAAAAGAAAAGTCTCAACTCAATAAGGCCCGCGATCACTTTCATCAAATGGTAGATGGGCTAAAAAAGCAGATTAAAACTCAAGGAATTTCTGCTTTTCAAGAGAGTCTTTCGGTCTATCTGCTGGGAGCAGGGACTGAAGGATGTCAACTATGAGGATTATTTTGAGGGCAGTGAGGACGGCCACTCTTTTTGTGGGGATTCTTCTGACACAAATGCAAAGTCTTGCTGCTTATGTTCTTAATGAACTCCCTGGCCAGTTTACTCCGAATTCTGCTTCGATGAGTGTTAAAACCTTGGGAGGAAGCTGCTACGCTCTGGCGGAGATTCAAGATGGTGCTCCCTGTGCCGCCAGCTTTTTGGCCTTAGTTAAAAGGCCTCGGTTTTTTGGAACGGCCCTGGTAGGCAATGGCTATGATGCGGTTAAAACGACCAATGATGTTCTCTATAAACCTCTATCTCGGGGTGATCTAGAAAATTTATTTAGTGAAAAGAGTTACCTTGAAGCGGCGGGAAGTGTGAAACTGACGTTTTTAGCTCCCCATTTTGCCGCGCAGTTCACACCCTATGAGGCAACCCTCAATAGTATTATACGTAATGCAAGCTATCCTGTCGTTGGTATTCATGCCATCAATGAGAGATCGCTGCGGCTGAGTTGGGGCTCAGAACTATGGAAAAACATTTTAGCGGGCTCTCACTTGCGTATTTTTGAAAGACGTTTTGTTCATGATGAATTTCAGATGTTTCAAGCGATTACAAATTCAGGTGCCCTTTTGAAGCCGCATGAACAGACCGGATTTTCTCTCGATCCCAGTCTGACTTGGTGGTTCGACAATCCCTGGCAGTTTCGTTGGACTCTAGGTGTTGAAAATCTGGGGTGGGTCAATAAGTCTTATTCAGAAATGCCTTTTCAACCTCAGTTCACAAGTGGGATCGGTGTAGCCACACCTTTGAGTCTTGGATTACTGGAAATGGGTCTTGATCTGCGCATGCCCCGTGATCGTTCTTTGGCACTGAATGACTTCATGTTCGGATCAAATTACCGCTTTGGAGCTCTGCAATTTTTAGCGGGCATCAATGAACGTTATGTGGCTGGCGGCATTCGATTTGCTCTGCGGAATATTGATCTAGGGGTTTCCTATACGACGACCCAGTGGCCTTCTGGTAGTTTGGAAAATTATCAGCAATCTCTAATGACTCAAATTGGATTGGGGTTTTAAATGAAACTAGGTCTAATCCTTTGTCTTTTATTTTTTTCGTTCCCGGCATTGTCGTTACCCAAAGAACTCTATTCGCCTGAGATTGATCAAAGAGACTTTATGAACTCTCCATCCTGGGATGGTTTTCAAAAGTTGATGCAATCCCAAAAGCAGAACGAACAAACCGAAGGAATGGCTTATATCATCAGTGGCGGCTTAGCATTTGTTGGTGGCATTGTTGGTTTTCACAACTCTAACGATATTTTTGCCAAAGGGGCCTATGCGGTCGCACAGAGTCTGGGTGTGGCGGCTGTAGGTTACGGGGCTCACCAACGCCAGTTAGGTAACGATTATCGTTCGCTCTATGATACTTTGGAAACCCATCGGCGCATGAGTGTTCAAGAGCGAGATCAATTTGTGAAAGTCTATTTTGATTTGGAAAAAAAACGCGGACGCGAATCCGAAAAGATCGCCGCGATCACCCATGGAATGTTAGCGGGACTTAATATTTACAATGGAGCGACTACGCAGCAGGAAGATCTGCGGTCAGCATTGTACTTTATTGCGGCGATCAATCTTCTTGCAAGTATTAGCTATAGTTTCTGAGGTAATGCTGTTCACTTCTGCTATCCCATGTGGTTTGTTCATAGTCCTGACACTGACACCGACACTGACACCGACACTGACACCGACACTGATACCGACACTGATACCGACACTAGAAAACTAATTTTTACGTCCTGTTTTATGAATCATTTTGAGGCGTATTAAGATTAGAATAATGCGCTATTTAACCGTTACCACAACTGGAATTCCCAATGCGAACTGACTAAACTATTGATGTTTATATCGCGATTAACTGCATTTGGAAAAGTGATGTCACTTTGATCGTACTCAGCTTGCAAATGCTGCTAATTGTGATTACAAAAAGCGGTTTCGAATTCCAATTACGTCAGGTAGAATGAATTTATTGGTAAAGATACGTTGTTTAAGCCCGGGGGGCATCATGAGAAAGAGACTTGTAGTGCTCATTGTTTTCCTAGTTATTGCAGGAGGGTTGGTATACTCGCCTTTGTCATTTACTGATAGTCCTGTTCCAGATCAAATGAGTCCGTCAGAAATTTATGCTCGCTGCTATGCAAAGCTTGTTCGAAAGCCGGTACCCAGCAATGATGTCATTCTCTTGGGTCTAAAGTCGGGTAGTCTGGCAGATGCTGAAAAAGCTTGTACTGCGCTTCTCAATAGGGCTTCCCTCAATGCGACAACAGGGCAATTGGCTAATGTTGGGGATCTCGAAGCTCGTGCAGTCTTAACTACGATGCAGATGTTGCACAATTCCTGGTTTCAGTCACAGACTCCCATATTGGGGCGTGCGAAAGAGGAAAGTAAATTGTTGCTCGATATGGATGACCCAGGGCTTTATTGGACGCGTGCACTTTTGCGTGCCGGAACTCGAGCGGATTCTGTCTTAAAGCATAGCAAGTCCTTGAAATCGATTCGGGTTCGTGAGGGTGATGGTGGTATTACCAATTTTCAGGCCCGTTCTTTTTTCAAGTACAGGGCTGCCATTACTGGTGTTACCCAGCGCGATCCACTCATGCGACTTGCATTTATGATTGATACTAAACTTAGATTCCGGGATGGAGCCCATTATTCTTTTATGGATGTTCCAGATGATCAGCTCTCAAGTTTCGGTGAAATGATAGGAATCAAAGATCAAACACCCTTGACGATCAAAAGGCTTATCATAACCAATATTGATGATGCCGCTGTTAACGCAAAATTGCATGATCCATCTCAAGGTCCTAATCTTGATGTTGATCTACACTCTCACTTTGGCGGCGGGATTATTGGAAGCATTGCTTATGGCCTAAAAAATAGTAATTTGCTCGATGATCAATTCCCTGATGGTTATGATCTCATTGATCGTCGTTTTGCTTCACGAGTTTTTCAGGATTTACTTTGTTATCAACTGCCGATTCTGACTGCCGATGATGTTGAGAGTATGGTTAAGCCAACTTCGAAATACCCCTTCCAGAGAAATAACAGTTGTATGCAGTGTCATGCTACGATCGATGAATTTGCGATGATTCAGCGAAACTTCGTTTGGGCCAGTTCGAGTTTTAATCCCAATAACTTTGATGAGACCAAAGCTCCACCAAAAGGGACCGAAGCACTCACTCGATTCAAACTTCCGGTGACAGCGGGAACAACAGTGTTTGCCTTGAAAAGTCCAGACGGTGAATTGCATTTTCGCACCCTTGCTGGCCAAAAAATAAAAATGCCCATTAGCAGCTTTGCTCAAGTTGGAATAGAGTTCGCAAAGCTCGATGACTTTTATGCTTGTGCGGCCAAGAGATATTATAAATATTTTACCGGAGTCGATGTGCCGCTCGGAGAGCAACCCTCTGATCCCATTGAGCGGGCTCATTTAGATACGGTAAAAGCGTTGGGGCAGCAGCTGAAGAGTGATCCCAATCAGAGCCTAAAAAGTTTAGTGAGCAACATTTTTAAGACAGAGGCTTTTCAAAGTCGCAATTTTAGAACCCAAGGGGGTGTAAAATGAAGCGGGTATTTCATCGACGTGACTTTTTGGTTTCCTCCATTCAAACCCTTGGGGCTATGGGCTTAGGTTCAAATGTGATTGGTATGCTCATAGGTTCTGTGTATACAAAAGCTATGGCTGATACCGGCGCTGTCCTAGCTCTTAATCAAAATGGCTATCGTTATATTTACGTCAGCTTATCATTGGGGCCCCCCCGGTGGATGTTTGATATGTTGCCCACTCCCAATGGAGCCTCAGACAATTTTATAAAGGGGGGATTTGGAAATGCCTTCAATATTTCAGGTTCAACGATCGAACTGATAAATAAAACATTTAGGTACGAATACGGCGGCGGAAAGAAAATTTATTTACCGCCAGTATGGGGAATGGGAATGTCCAGTGCTAATTTCACTGACCTCCTGCCTCACACCTTATTCGTTCGTGGAATTGATATGGAGATCAACAATCACGGTGTGTCAAATGCACGTCAGGTTGCGCCTATTCTTGGAGGTAATTCACTTCATGGGGTTATCGCGGATCAAATGGGAAGTCCAGTGGCTGCAGTGGTGACTGGCGCCTCTTCGGGAGCGGCGTTTAAGTCGGCCAAAGGATTAGGATCTGTGGTTGCGGCGCAGAATGGAAATCCAATTACAACTTTGATAGCTCCTTTTAAGAATCTTCCCAATACTATTGTTTATCGTGCCGAAGAGGTAAAACCTGTGGTGGATCAGTTTTTAGATCGTATGGACAGCTACGCTGACCAACATCGAATCTCTCAATCCTCTTTAAGAGACGCCCATGATTCCGCGGACCAGCTGATCCGACTAAACATTGATGCTTTAGCATCCAGTTGGGATGGGATACTAGCAAAATACAATGGCTTGGTCGATACGGCCATGCACCCTAACAAAGGTGAGTTACCGGGCGTGTATGATAAAACAATTCCTAAACAGGCGGTCGCTGATCCGCGCTTTCGCTATGATAACGACAATGCCTCGCTTTTAGTTGACCTTGATGATGCGCGCGACATCATTCAGGCCGATACGGGCAAACCCGAAATCGCGCGGCAATTTGCACTCACCGAATTTTTAATGACTTCAGGAATTTGTTCAGCTGTAGATCTGGCTGTCGCACAAAGTGTTCTGTCTAAAGCGAAAGTGTCTGCCTCTGGAACAGCAACCATCACTGCAGATCAACATGGTGTGGGAGCTGTAACCAGTATCGTGGCGACAACAATCTTTTATCGCGGCTTGCTCACGGCAATGACAGAGCTGGTGCGAACCCTCAAAGCCCAAGGCCTGTTCGACACCACAATCATCCACATCTCTTCAGAATTTAACCGCATCCCACGCAGTGATGGTTCTGGCTCCGATCATGGAGTCGATGGAAGTTCTGCAACATTGATGAGTGGAATGTTTAATGAAGTCGCCTACATCGGAAATATTAAACAAGGCAGTTCGACCGGTGACAACCCAGGTACCTGGGGGCTTGCTGCGGACTGGGATTTTGGAGATGGTCTCAAGCGTCCGATTAAAGTCAACGACATCGCACGGTCAATTACGGCAATGACGAACTCTAGAGATATTGTTGCCAATGGTTACTCATTAGTTAAACCAAACGGTGCAGGATTATGGGCCCCTAAAAAAGCAGGAGGACGCAATGTTGCCTAATCTTTTCAGAATACCAAATAAAACAATTTCTAGTTGGATCCTCCTGGGCGCAACCGTTCTGCTTGGGTTTCAGAACTGCGCCCCAAGTGACAAAAAATTCACTGTGAATAAGTTGGATCAGGGCAGTAACGTAATGAATGTTGCGGTGAATGTGACAGAGCATCCGATTGAAATTAAGACCATCACCACCGATTATACACTGCAGCTGTCTGATCGTAGTTATTTAGCAGGGGTTTTGTCGGATGTGTTTGGTCCTGCGGGAACGGCTGCCATTCGACAAAATATCACCCTAAAGCCTGATGATCTCGGGGGTCCTTGTTCGGAGTATGCTCAATACAAAATCTTCAACGGAACAGATTATGTAGATAAAGATCCCGGCATGATTTGCAATGAAGATAATACCACTAATGTATTAATGCCCCCGGCAACTGCCGTGAGACAGGGGTGGGTGATCCAAACATGTTCCATTTTAGCTGGGAAAGAAGCCGATCCCCAAACGCTGAATTATGTGCTTGGAAAAATTAAAAGTGGATCAAGTCTGACGAATCTCCCACTTCCAACTGCGGAAAATATGACGAGTTTACACAAATTATTTTATCGAGAGCGCCCGCTCCCTCCTGAATCCGTTTTTGAAGCTTTACAGCTGATGTTTCATACGCAGGCACCAACAGTGGATGATTGGAAAACTGCGATTAATAGCTACTGTATTTCATCTCAATGGCAGGTGCTCTAATGAAAACAATTTTTATTTTATTTTTGGGCCTCTTTTGGCTAGTTCCGCTACTAGCGGCGGAGGTAGTTATTGTGCCTTTGTTTAATACCAATAATTGGGTAGCGGGTTTAAATATTCCGTTGCGAGTGACTGGAATCAGTTTACCGGCCTCGACGATAGTTGTTGCAGAAGTGGTCGCAGGAACAATCGACGCCAAAGAATGCAAAGTTATGCGCGATCCCTATATCTCTGAAAACTTCATTCTTCGTTGTCAGAAAGACGGAACCATTTCATTGAAGCTGACGGTGAATCCCGCGACGGTGGGAAACCCTTATGCTAAGTCAACCGTGCTGAATTATGGGCCCCTCACAATAAAAAAATTGGAAGGCTTGCAGATTTCGGATGAAGGTGGGGGCACTGATCCAAATGTGATTGCTGGTCAGCAGTTGTTTGCCGCTCACTGTGTGGAGTGTCACTCTAAATCCGCCAAAGCCGGGCGCAGTGGTAATGATGTTTGGAATGCCATTCGTAATATTGGTTCAATGGGTAAACAATCCTTACTGAATTTGTCTCGTACCGAAGTTGAGCAAATTTCGTCGTATTTAAAGGCACCCTAAGCAAGAGGTAATGTATGATTAAATTGAAGCGACTTTCTATGTTGATCGTGATAATTTTTATGGCCGCAGCGGTTTCTGTCTTCTTTCAAAATTGTGCGCAATCGAAGTTTAGTAATTTTTCTTTATCGAGCGAAGACCCTAAGAGTTTGTTAGGCTTTTTTCACTATAACTATATCTACAAGCCAAATCTCTATGCGAACTTAGCTTTGGTTTTTCCGACAGAGAGTTCTGGAACGTTCGCAAGATTTAATATTTATGGCATGGTTTCTCCAGCAGATGGGACTAACGGCACCATTAGCTATGTGGTGGATATCACAGATGATGGTGGCCAAACTGTGTGTGCGGGCAATGCTGGGGTGTTAAATCCAGATCAGCAAAATATTGAATTCGAATGTTTAGGTTCGGCATCATTGACTAAGGCTAATGTGGTTTTGACCGCGACTTTTAACGGCACACAAGAATCGTTTAGAGCCTCGTTTACTAAATGAGGCTCTGTGAGTGGTCCTAAGATAAGTCAAAGTTGGAACTCCGGTGGAATTCTGTATTCGGTCCAAGTACAGGTTCATTCTATTCTCAGAATGATTAATAAAGTAAAATTGCTTCAAATGGAGACGAATTACAATCGACCAATTTTTTTGAACGAGAATGTTTAAGAGATCTCAAATTGGTTCGGTGAGATCTTAAAGGTTTTTTGAAAATCGTATTTTTGACTTTAGTCTTGGCAGTTTGATTCCGATTAAGAATTTATGACGAGACCAAGTTCTTTCTTATCCATTTTGGTGTTTGGTTTGACGAGTCTTTTGTGCATTCAGGCGCAGTCGGGTGTTCCGCAATTTAGTTATGAAGGCTACTTGACCGATCCTGCAACAGGTACTGCTAAAACCGGTCAATTTCAGGCGCGCATCAAAATTTACTCCAGTGTTGTTGCAACCTGCGAGCTTTATGAAAGTGGTGCGATTACCATCAATGCTTCGAGTCCTGACGGTTTTTTTACCCTTCGCTTTGGTGAAAGTACCTCTGGGTACGGTGAGATCTTTACGAATAAAACTAAAACCTGTTTAAATTCGGCCGAAACAACGACGGATGTGGCTCAGGCCCTGGCCATTGAATTATGGAATGGCAGTAGTTATGAAGCCATGAGTGATTTGGTTTTATTTGGAAACGTGGGTTATGCCATGCGTTCTGATTATTTGGGTGATAAACCTGCTGCCGATTATGTTTCTAAGCCGTCCTCATGTACAGGTAGTCAATTTTTAAAATTCGATGGCACGGGTTTTGTTTGTTCTAATATGAGTTCACTCAGCACCACTGCAAATACGACTGTTGCTGGTAACATTTGGTATGACAGTTCTAACCATAATATAAAGTTCTATGATGGCACGACGACCCAGACCTTAGGTATTCAAGGTGTGATAACGGGGGAATCGATTACTTCTGGAACGATCGGTGGCACAACAGGAATGAATACGTCAGGCAATATTGCCACTACAGGAACACTAACGGCAGGTTCGATTTCAGTGTCAGGAGCAGTGACGGCAAACACAATATCAACGAATACAGAAAGTACTCGTAACCTAATACTCAGAGATACTTCCACCGGTACCGTGACACTATCCGTGCCGAGTACAGTGACTAGTTATTCCTTAAAATTGCCGGCGGCGAATGGCAGCAATAATCAAGTTTTAGCCACAGATGGAACGGGAAATCTTTCTTGGGTTACATCCGCATCCTCTGGAATCACTTCTTTAAATGGGTCGACAAATGCGACTCAAACCTTTGCGACACCAGGAACATCTGGAACTGCACCAAATTGGGCGACGGCAGCGGGGAATCATACTTTAAATATTCCAATGGCCTCAACAACGTCAGTGACGGCGGGTCTCATCAGTAAAACAGAATACGATTCCTTCAATGCCAAATTGGGAACTGGAACCTCATTCCTGGGTGACGTGAGCGGTAACTACAATACCCTGGTTATTGGAGCGGGAGTAGTGTCTAATACTAAGCTTGCGAATATGCCTTCGTTGACAATTAAAGCAAATGCGACGGGGGCGGCAGCAAGTCCCGCAGATTTGCCAATCGCAAATTTGCAGGGAACCACGGCATCAACATTTGCTGCAGGTAACGATGCAAGAATCACTGGGGCTCTTCAATCATCTGGTGGCACAATGACTGGGGCCTTAATTTTGGCAACAGGTACAACAACATTGGCTCCTTTGAAAATACCGACTGGGTTCTTAGTAACGACTCCGGTAAGCGGGAATATTGAAAGCGATGGTTCTGATCTTTATTACACAAATAGCACTCCGGCACGACAAAAATTAGCCAGTTACACGGGAACCCCAGCCAATGGTCAACTTTTGATTGGCGATGGCGCAGGATTTTCTTGAGCGAATATTACTCAGGGCTCTGGCATTTCTATTAGTAACTCGCCTGGAGGTATTACGATCTCCGCTACGGGAAGCGGCGGCTCAGTCACAAGTGTTACCTCGGCGAATACAGATATTAGTGTCGCTACCGGCACCACTACGCCAGTGCTCACATTAAACTCTGGCACCGCAGGCGGTGCGGGGGACGCCAATAAGATAGTAAAACTCGATGCTGGAGGTCTACTACCTGTGGGCATGATTCCGAGTTTAGACACAACGAAGATCAGCGCGGGCACTTTACCAATTGCGCGAGGTGGTACTAATTCCGCATCCGCGCTCAATAATAATCGCATCATGGCATCGAGCGGTGGTGCGATTGTGGAGGCCGCAGCAATCACTTCAAGCCGCGCTTTGGTTTCAGATGCGAATGGTGTTCCAACGCATTCAACGGTTTCGAGTTCGGAGCTTGGATATTTATCGGGAGTTACTTCAAGTATCCAAACCCAAATTGATGGTAAAGCTGCGGTTGGTAGTTGGGCTATTAATAGTGTGATAGGTGTGAACAATGCTGGCAATCTCACGGCTATTGCAGGAGCAACCAGCAATACCATGTTACAATGGGCAGCAACAGGACCGGAATGGACTACGGCAAGTTATCCTAGCTCTACGACGGCAAATCAACTTTTGTTTTCCTCCGCCAATGACGTGGTAAATGGCCTAGCGAGTGTGAACAATGGAGTACTCACCACGAATGGAACAGGGGTTCCATCATGGTCGGCGCTAACGAATGATATTTTTACCCAATATGCTTTACTGAGCGGAAGAGCTGGAGGGCAATACCTCACAGGTGGCACGGCCGCAAGTGAGAGTCTCATTGTGGATTCGACTTCAAATGCCACCAAAGGAAATATCGTTCTCAATCCATCAGGCGGCAATGTGGGAATCGGTGTTGCTTCTCCGTTGTCTAAATTGGATGTTAACGGATCAATAAAATTTGGTAACGATACTTCAGGTTGTTCTCCTGGTCATGCTGGCAGTCAACGATATAATGGAACGGCCATGGAATTTTGTGATGGCAGTTCTTGGACACCTTATTTGACAACTGGTGGAGGAGGAGTTTCTTCCCTTAATGGCCAGACGGGAACCGCACAAACATTTGCAGTTGGCAATGCAGGTACTGCTCCCTTATGGTCCTCTTCAGCGAATGTTCACACGCTCAATCTTCCTCTTGCATCGGCAGCCGGAGTCACAGCTGGCCTAATCAGTAAATCGGATTATGATACACTTTCTAGTAAACTAGGGCCGGCGTCGACTTTTGCAGGCGATGTGAGTGGAACTGCAAGTACAATGAGCGTGGGTAAAATCAAAGGGGTCTCGGTTTCGGTTACGGCACCAACTCTAGCCGGGCAAGTGCTACGTTATGATGGAACATCGGAATATAAACCCAACTTTTTAAGTCTCGCTGATATTCGCTCAACAGTGACACCGGCTGAAACAATTTTTCCAGCCTCGCCTTGTACCGCCGACAAATCACTAAACTGGTCTAGTTTAACGGACACGTTGACTTGCCAAAGTATCGGGATCTCTGATTCTCAATTAACTTTTTCAACATCGCAAACCGCTAATACCTTCTTGGCCGCACCAAGCGGGGCCGCTGGGGCAGCCAGTTTCCGTACCATTGCTAGTGTTGATTTACCAGTGGGTGGTTATGATTCCACTTATTTAAAAATGGGAGGCAATTCAATGGCCTCTGCTGTTTCTGTCGGAACCAATGATGCTTATCCCTTGCAATTCAGTACCAATAATACAACTCGAATGACGATAAACAACACTGGATTTGTGGGAATGGGTACCACTACTCCGTGGACGAATTTGTCCATTGAAGCTACAGATCAGAGTCCTGGCATCGCTCTCAGGAACACAAACTCAACCACCGCAGCTCACCATCCTTCACTTTCAGTTTTGAATTACTATGGTGCCTATGCTGGAGGCTTCCCCAAAATGGTCTTACAAAATATGAACGGTCAAGCTGGCACAACTAATCCAATGCAGACTAATGATAATTTGGGAGTACTGGAGTTTCGTGGCAGTTTTGCTAATGGAAATGGGTCCGGTACGGGAGCCCAGATTTATGCTGTGGTTGATACCGCTTGGTCTGGAACTTCAGCGCCAACGCGGCTCCATTTTGCAACGGCAAGTGGTGGCCCAACTCCTGTCGATCGCATGGTCATTGGTTCCAATGGCAATATTGGAATTGGAACCTCAGCTCCAGTTGCTACTTTGGACATAAATGGAACTGTTCGATTGGCAAAACATGCATTTCCTCCCAATGCTTGTGATTCAACTGTTGATGGCCAAATTGCTCTGACTTCACAATATACGACTTGCGTGTGCAAAGGCTCCACAACTACCTGGGTATCGACGAGTGATGGAACAACTAGTTGTAGCTGGTAAGCTTTTTCTGAATGGCTTCAAACGCCAATCATGTCATTCTGCAAGTATAAAAGTAAAGGCCGATTACATTTTTGAAAAAGGCGAGATCCCTCGTCTCATAGGCTCAAGAAAATCTCCATACAAATAGTATCGACTTGTCCTTCCAAAACACTCGTTTCATAATGAAGGCGATCCCAAGATTGCACCTAATGGAGGCCTCATTGAACACCCCATTTGTTCTTCAAAGATTTTTCTATTATTCGTCGATGTAGTACTTGTATCTTAAGCTGAAGCAAAGCCAGCGCGAGTTAAATCCGCATTCAATCCAACGGAGGCCAATTTAATGGATCTTAAAGACATTAGTCATCAATTAACGCCCAGCAATTCCAGGAACAGCTTTTTATGTCATGGACATGGCTCATTGAGGGCGTCTTAAGAAAGAACTATTTTTTTCATTCTCGAAGTTACACATCGCACATAGAATTTAAATAGGTAGAAGCGTTCGATATTTTTTATCGTAAAGTGGAGTTAATGGTATTGGAACTCAATTTGGAATACTCTGCCGCATTCGAAGCAAATCAAAGAGCTCAAGCTACTGGAGCTGCCGTACCTGAACCTCGTAAAGTTTATAAAAAGATTACTATTGAAGCCGAGCCTGAGATCATTGCGATGATTGAAGAGCTTAAATCTCTTTTATCGCACAAAATCGCGG